>JAOBWQ010000629.1 GCA_025463425.1 Ilumatobacteraceae bacterium
GCGCCCTCCAGGTCGTCCGGATGGATGAGGTCGAACGCAGCCGTGCCGATCAAGGCCGAGATCGGATAGCCGAGCACCCGCTCGATCGCCGGCGTCACGTACGTGATCGAACCCATCGCATCGAGCACGAGGATCACGTCGGATCCCTGCGCCACCAGCGCCCGGAACCGCTCCTCGGATGCGCGCAGGTGCGCCTCCGCCGCTTTCAGTGGTGTGATGTCGCGGGCGATCCCGGAGAAGAACGCCGGCTTGCCATTGGGACCGAGATGGGCGATCGCCGACTGTGACAGCTTGATCGGCGGCCGCTCGGGTCGGTCGGATCGATGGCGTCGACCTCACCGGTCCAGCGACCGCCGTGCCACAGCTGAGGAACCGCGTCGCGCATGAAGTCGTCTCGGCTGTGCTCGGTGAAGAAGCTGAACAGGCTGTAGCTCTCCGAGGCGATGCCGTCGATGGTGTGCAAGCCGAACCGATCGCGGAACGCCCGGTTGGCATAGAGGATCTGGCCGTAGAGGTCGGTGGTGGCGACGTAGTCGAGGCTCTCCTCGAGGATCTCGGCGAGGTGGATCAGGCGCGCGTCAGCACCACTGGCGATCAAGCCCTCGGTGTCGGACATCGCTGCGCTGACGCTCACACGTCTCCTATCGGCAGCTGGCACACCGTCCGTGAAGCGAAACCTGTTTCCAGTCTGACCGTCTACGATCAGCCCGATGACCAGCGACACCTGCACACACCTCGACACGATCGCCGACGTCGCCCCGTCCAGCACCGGGTGCGAGGACTGCCTGAAGATGGGTGGGCGCTGGGTGCACCTGCGGATGTGCATGGAGTGTGGCCACATCGGCTGCTGCGACAACTCGCCGAACCGCCACGCCACCGCCCACTTCCACGACCACGCCGACCACCCGCTGATCCGCTCGTACGAGCCGGGCGAGGAGTGGTGGTACTGCTACGTCGACGACTTGATGTTCGAGCTCGACGGCCAGCCGACGTCGCCGTCTCACCCGTGACGCCGGGGCGCGCCGGCAAGCGCACCAGCGCGCAACCGATCGAACCCCGCCTCGACGACGAGCTCGGCCACGCCGGCATCGACGAGCTGCTCGACGATCCACAGTGGCAGCGGTTGCGGGTGGACGCCGATCTCGCCGGCCAGACGCTCCGCCGGCTCGATGTCAGCGGATGCCGGTTCGAGGGTTGCCGCCTGACAGGCGCCGACCTGCAGGGGGCGCGCGTGGTCGACACGATGTTCGAGGACTGCGAGCTGTCCGGGGTCTTGCTGGCCGACGCGGTGCTGACCCGCGTCGTGTTGCGCAACTGCCGCATGTCCGGCCTCTTCCTCAGCAGCGCGAAGGTGCGCGACGTACGCATCTCGGACTGCAAGATCGACGGTCTGAGCATGCGCATGGCCACGACCGAGCGACTGCTCGTCGAGCGGTGCCCGATGCGCAACGCCGACCTCGGCGGCGCCACCCTCGAGCAGACGCGCCTGTTCGACTGCGATCTGACCGGCGCCGACTTCTCGAAGACCAGGTTCCAGGACGTCCGCTTCCACGGTTCGGATCTGGCCGGGCTCCGGGGCATCGAGCACCTGCGCGGGATCGCGATCGACCCTGAGCAGATGCACGACTTCGCGATGGCGCTGCTGGCCGCGCACGGCGTCACGGTGGACGACGACCGAGAGCCGTCTGCGGCAACCTGAGTGCGGCCACCGGTTCGTGGCAAGATGCCGACGTGCGACGCGTGGCCACCTGGGTGATCGTGATGACGACGATCGGTCTGACCGCATGCGGCGGCAAGGAGGTGTTCGTGCCGGACGCGGGGGCGATCCCGATTCCCACTCTTCTGACCGCGCCGAGCGATCTGTCCCGCTCCCCGCAGCTGCAGGCGCTCGTGCCACGCGAGACGGCCGGCATCGCGCCGAGCTCCACGCCGGCGGCCGTCGAAGCGCTACCCGGCGCGCTGGCCGCCCTGCAGGCGTCGACGGACAAGCCCACCGAGCTGACCCGGGTGTACATCTCCGGCGACACCGTGATCTTCGATTACGAGAAGGACGGCGTGAACGGTCGCTCGGTCAGCGCTGTGTACCGCGCCGGCGACGACCTCGTCGTCAGCGACCCGAGCTTCGACGACGAGGTCACGTTCCCACTCGCCTCGGTTGATCCGTCGGTGCTGCCCGAGCTCGTCAAGGGCATCATCGCACGAGTGCCGGAGGCGGTCGTCGCCAACGTGGCCCTCGACGTGGCCCAGTCGAACGGGTTCGGGCTGGTGTGGAACATCGAGGTCGGTGATGCGCGTGGCTCACTGGCCACGATCTACGCCGATCTCGACGGTACGGTCGTCGCCGTGGACGAGGCGTCGTGAGCTCCAGCGCCGGTTCGAAGGCGCTGCAGGTGGTCGGCGCGATCATCGCCATCCCGGTGCTGATCGTGTTCGCGATCATCACCTGGGTCGGCGTCCCGGCGCCCTCGGTCGAGATCTCGGATCCGGCCACGGGCCTCGACAGCGTCACCTGGTCGGCGAGCGTCGCTGCGGACGGGCGCCTCGCGATCCGCATCGACGACGTGTTCACCGACACGGTCGCGCACACCGTCAACATCCGAGTGCCGACGGGCGCGCGGCTGCTGGCGTTCAACGGCACCCCGATCACCGCACAGAACGGTGTCTACGCCGAGGGCACGGCGACGACGAAGGCTTCCATCACCTACGAGCTGACCGGCAGAGTGACCCGCTACCGAGACGGATCGCTGCTGCGCCTGGCTGCGATCAACGACACCTCGATCGACGGACAGCAGGGCCTGTTCCCGTGCCCGCACTGCTACATCGACCGGATCGACTACGGCGACACGGCTGTGTACGGCTCGCTCGCGACCAAGGACGCATCGCACGCGACGTTGCAGTTCATCGGGTTGAGCTCGATCCGCTCTGCCGCCGATGACACCGCCGTCCGCTTCGTCGGGATCGACCGCGGCAGCGACGACGTCTCGATGTTGGCGACGCTGCCGGACGGCGCGACACCCGATCTCCCCGTGCGCGACGGCACCGTGGCCCAGGCGCTCGCCGCCGCACGCGCCGAGTTGAAGCCCTCCGGCGATCCGATCAACTCGCCGCAGGTTCCCGAAGGCGGCACGATCTGGGTGCCGATCGCGCTGACCATCCTCGCGATCGCGCTGATCGTCTGGTTGGTGCTCGCCGCCAAGCCGAAGCGGAGCAGTTCGACGTGACCCGCATCGGTGTCAGCGGCCACCGCAGCTACAACAACCCGGAGGTCGTGGCCGCGATGACGGACGCCGTGCTGGAGCGAGTGCTGCAAGGGCACACCGCACCCACGGTCATCTCCAACCTCGCCGAGGGGGCCGATCAACTCGTCGCCGAGCTCGTGCTGAACCGGCCGGGTGCCGCGCTCGAGGTCGTGCTGCCTTTGCCGATCGACGACTACGACAACGACTTCGTGTCCACCGACACCCGTCGTCACTTCGACGCGCTGCTTGCGAGGGCGTCCAGCGTGATGGTGATCGATCAGATCCGCGGCGAGGCGCGCGAGTCCGCCTACGAGCGCGCCGGGCACGCCATCGTCGACGCCTGCGACGTGCTGGTCGCGCTGTGGGACGGACTCCCCGCGCGCGGGCGGGGGGGCACCGCCGAGATGGTCCAGTACGCGATCGACCACGGCGTGATCGTCGAGGTCGTCGTCGTCGAACGGGACCCGCTGTGAGGTCTCGCTTCTTCTCCCGGGCGCGGGCGCGCTGGCTCGTCATCGCCGCGTTGTGGGTGGGCCTGTTCGTGCTGGGCATCGGTGGGTTCCGCCAGCAGGCGACGGTCGGCCACGTCGGACGCTCCAACCTCGACATCCTCTACTTGATCTTCCAGCTGATCACCCTGCAGTACAACGGAGCCGACGCGGTGCTCAACTGGCGGCTCGAGATCGCCCGCTTCCTCGCTCCGGCGTTGGCGTTCAGCACCGTGCTCCAGTCCGCCTCACTCGTGTTCGCCGACGAGTTCCGCCGGCTCCGGTTGCAATATGTGCGCAACCACACCGTCGTCTGCGGCCTCGGCGACGTCGGCACCCGACTCGCCCAGGCCTTCGCGATGGACGGCGGCCGGGTCGTCGCGATCGAATCCGATCCGTCGTCGAGCGGCGTCGCCTCAGCAAAGGCCGCCGGGGTCACGGTGTTGATCGGCGATGCCAGCGATCCAGCGCTGTTGCGCACGGCCCGCGTCGCCCAGGCCGTGCGCCTGATCGCGGTCTGCGGCAACGACGCCACCAACGTGCAGATCGCCTCGCAGGCCGTGCCGGTGGTCGATGATCGCCCGGGCAAGGCGCTGCGCTGCGCAGTCCACCTCGACGACGCCGAGATGGCCACGCTCCTGCGCGCAGCGGATCTGGACCAGCACGGGTCGGTGCGGATGAGCTTCTTCAACACCCACGAGCGCGCCGCTCGTGCGCTGCTCTCGGAGCACTCGCCGTTCGCAGTGGATCGCCTCGGGCATGCGTTGTCGAGCCACGTCGTGCTGTTCGGCCTCGGCCAGCTCGGCCGGAGCCTCGTCGTCAACATGGCGCAGCAGTGGGCCGAGATCAGCCCGATCGATCCATTGCGGATCACCATCGTCGACGAGGCCGCGAGCGGGCGCTGGGCAGCACTGCGCCTCGGCCACCCGGCGTTGGACGAGGGATGTGATCCGCAGGTGCTCGACTTCGACCTCAAAGCCCCGACGGCGGAAGGCGTGGACGCGTTGCAGCGGTCGTTCGCTGGCCGCGACGGGGCGACCTGGGTGGTCGTCGCCTACGCCGACGAGTCGCTGTCGTTGTCGACCGCGCTCTTCTTGCACCAGAGCCTCGGTGTGCGCAAGCTGCCGATCATCGTCAGGACTCGCACCGAGGTCGGGCTCGGCGCGCTGCTGATCCCCGGCGAGAGCCGCTCCGATGCGTTCCCGACGATGCGCGCCTTCCCGTTCCTCGACCGGACGTGCACGATCGACGCGATCGACGCCGGTGTGCGCGAGCAGCTGGCCCGAGCGGTTCACGAGGACTACCTCCTTCGCAGCAGCGACGGGGTCAACCTGGCCAAGGCCTGGGACGAGCTCGACGACGACGAGCGCGACCTCAGCCGTCGGCGAGTCGACGGGATCCTCGGCGACCTGGCCTCGATCGGGTGCGAGCTGGGGCCGCTGCGCCGCTGGGGTGCGCCGAGCACCACCTTCAGCGAGGCCGAGATCGAGCAGCTCGCCGAACGCGAGCACATCCGCTGGCACGACGACCGGCTCGAAGCCGGGTGGACATACGGAGACGCCCGCGACAACGACGCACGCAAGAACCCGATGCTCGTTCCGTGGGAGGACCTTCCCGACGACGCCCGCGCGATGAACGTCACCTCTGTGCGGGCGCTGCCGATGATGCTGGCCCGAGCCGGCTTCGAAGCCGTCCGGGCCGACATCCCGACGTAGCGCGCGGGACTACTGCTGGCCGGCGCGCATCGTGGCGATCATCTGGTCGAGCTGTTGCACCATCGGAGCGAGGTTCCAGTTAGCCGCCATCGCGCGCGCCTCGGTGAGGGCGGCCAGCCCTTCGGCGGCACGTCCCATCGCACCGAGGATCTCGCCACGGTTTGCCGTCGCAAAGAGGTAGCCCTGGCCGTTGCCGGTCGCCTTGGACAGCTCGAGCTGCTCGTCGAGGCAGCGCAGCGCCCCAGCGAGATCGCCAGAGCTCTGCAGGAGGATGGCCCGGTTGCCGACGCATGCGGCCAGCCCGGCGTGATCACCGATCCGGCGACAGATCTCCTCCTGCTCGTCGAACAG
This sequence comes from Ilumatobacteraceae bacterium, assembly GCA_025463425.1. GTDB lineage: Bacteria > Actinomycetota > Acidimicrobiia > Acidimicrobiales > Ilumatobacteraceae > WLMZ01. The sequence goes on from JAOBWQ010000629.1 coordinate 5,794, forward strand.
CGTCGACGCGGTGGCGAGATCGCCGCGGCCCATCACCATCAGGGCGCGCTCGCCGAGGGCGCGCTGCAGGGCCGGCTCGTCGCCGAGCCCGCGGGCCACGTCGGCGAGGTTGCCCCACACCGGCTCGGCCTCGGCCATCCGACCGGTCGCGTACAGGTTCTCGACCGCATGCGTCAGCAGCTGTTGGCTCTGCTGCAGCGAACCGCAGGCGGCTGCGGCGTCACCGCCGGCGATGAGGTCGCTGATCGCCGCCGGCACGTCGCCGAGCGTCGCGTGCACCTGCCAGCGGTTGCTGTACAGCGTGGTCAGCGCGGCCTGTGCGCCCAGCTCGCGGAACGTCGGCTCGGCGAGGGCATAGCGCTGCAACGCCGACGGAAGGTCGCCGGCGGCGATGTCGACGGATGCGAGGTTGACTGCAGCGTTCGCCGCCGCGGCGACGTCGCCGAGGTCCGCTGCAATCGCCGCCTCTTCCTCGTGAGCGTGCCGGGCACCGGCCAGATCGCCGAGCTCGCGCCGCGACGTGCCGAGCATCCCGAGCGCCAGCACGAGGGCCGGGCGCGCGCCCGCCGAACGAGCGGTCAACACCGCCTCGGTGGACAGTTGGTTGCCGTCCGCCCAGCGCCGCTCCTCGACCGCGGCGCGGGCACGGGCATCCAGGACTCGTGCCAGCAACGGCTCGTCGCCGAGCCGGCGGATCAGCTCCTCTGCGGCGGCCGCGCGCGCTGCCGCGTCGTCGCGCCGACCGATCTGACGGAGCAGGTCGCTCTCGCTGATGCTCGCCTCGGCCACCGAGCGCTGATCGCCGAGCTCCTCGGCCACGACCCGGAACGCGGTGAAGCGCTCCAACCCCTCGGCCGGCCGGCCGGTGTCGGCCAGCACGGCACCCTGCGCGGCGAGCGCTCGGGCGACGCCGGTCGAGTCGCCGATCGAGCGACAGATCTCCTCCTGCTCGGCCATCACAGCGAGCGCGCCGGGGTAGTCGCCGCGCTGGCGCAGCACCTGGGCGCGGTTGCCGAGCGAAGCCTGCAGCCCGACCGAGTCGCCGAGCCGGCGGCACAACGCCTCCTCCTCGGCGAACAGCGGAAGTGCGCCTTCGAGCTCGCCCCGGTCGCGACGGCACAGCGCGAGGTCACCGAGCGCCGCGCGCAACACGACCGTGTCGTCGCGCGCCCGGCTGAGGTTGATCGCCTCCTGCAGCAGTGGTTCGGCCGCCACGAGCTGACCCTGGGCCATCAGCGCAGCGGCAGCGTTGACGAGTGCCGCCGGCAGGCGTCGCGTGGCCGACGCGCCACCATCGGGTGAGGACAGCATCGCCCGGTAGCGATCGACGAGCGCTCGGTTGAGCGACAGCGATTCCGTCGGGTAGCCGGCATCCGTCACCAGTCGCGCGATCTCCCAGGTCGCCTCGAGATCGGCGGCGGGGTCGTCGATCGTCGCGCGATGGGCATCGACGATCCGCCGACCTGACTCCTCCAGCCGACGCCACAGACGGCGCAGGTCGGCGTGTGATCGACGGTAGGCAGCATCGGTGAAGCGCAGATCGCTCAGCGTGGCCAACAGGCCATCCAGGTCGCCGGCGCCGAGCTGCTGCCACGGCAGCTCCTCCACGACGCGCGGCCCGAGGGGGGAACGCGCGAACGCGGTCGCCAACATCGCATGCGCGGCGTGCTGTTCGCCGTCGGTCGACAGGTAGCGCTGCTCGACTGCCCGACGATGGGGCTCTGTCGCGAACCGGAGCAGACCGTTGGCGGTCACGAGCCCGGCCTCGGCGGCGAGCAGGAGTGGCGACCACACCGCCTGGATCACGGGCGCACCCTCCGGACCGAGCGCGTCGAGCAGCTCCGGCTCCGTCAGGCCTCGCCGGGCAGCCCACAACGCACGCATCGAGTCGCGCACGAGGCCGGGACGATCACGCTCGAAGTCGCGCTCGTATCGGGCGAGGACGAGACCGAGCAGTCCGTCGAGCGTCGGCGCGCCGAGGTAGTGCTCGATCGTCTCGCCGAGCGTGAAGTGGTCACCGTGCTGCCGCAGCTCGTCGAGGACCGTGCGCAGATAGAGCGCGTTGCCCGTCGCCGGCGCCGCGACGAGCCGGGCGACGTGCACCTCGTCGAGCCCCTTCGAGTAGCGGCCGAGGAACGTCGCGATGAACGCGCGCCGCTCGGACTCGTCGAGCGCGGGCAGGGTCAGCACGGGCCAGCCGCGGCGCCGCGCCTCGTCGCCGGCGTCTGGGCCAGCCGTTCCGACGACGACTCGCACGTTCGCCGGCAGCCTGCGCGGCAGCCACGTCAGCGACCTCGCGCCGTCGGCGTCCGAGAGCAGATCCGCTCCGTCGACCACGATGACCGTGCGCTGTGGGCCGTCGCCGGCGGTGGCGAGCGCGGCGAACAGCGCGGCGCGGCGTCCTGCCGGATCGCTCGGTGCTTCGCGCCCATCGGGCTCAGCGGTCCGGTCGATTGCATCGGCGTGCAGCACGGCCCGCGACAGCTCGCCGATCAGGCGGCCGGCCATCGAGGTCCACTCCGACGCGTCGGCTGTCGCGCCGACGTGGTGCTCGACCACGACGTCATCCGGATGCGCTGTCCGCCATGTCTCGATCCACGCCGACAGCACGGCCGACGTTGCGGAACCGGCCTCCCCCGCGAGCACGAGCGGCGGCTCGGAGCCCATCGCAAAGCCGTCGAGCGTGGCTCGCAGCGCGGGACGGTCGATCTGCCCGAGCGTTTGGGCGTGCCCGAACGCGCGGTGCGCCTCGGCATCGCGGTCGAGCGCATCGGGCACCTCGTGCTCGGGGAACAGCCGATCGACGAGCGCGGCGAAGTCGGCCAGCACCCGCTCGCCGAGCTGCCGTGGATCGGGGTACTGCCACGTCGACAGGCCGGCCTCGGCCACTCGCGCCTTGAGCTGCTCGAGCCGCTCGCGTCGAGACGCGGCTGCGGCTGCGGCCGCATCCTCGCCGAGCGTGGCGACCTCGTCGTCGGTCTCCACCTCGCCGAGCACGAGGCGCTCGTCGGGCGGGCGGGCATCGACCCACGCCGGATCACGGGTGTAGAAGAAGGCGTGCTCCGCAGCGTGGGGATCGTTGAGCACACCGTGGAGGATCTCCATCTCGGTCACCGAGGTGCCCTCGAGATCAGCCAACCAGGGCAGCTGATCGGCGAGACCGTCCGGCAGGGTCTCGGGCACCCAGCCGTAGCGCTGCCCGAGGAGACCGATGAAGAACGGGCGACTGCGGTCGATCTCGGCCAGGCAGATCGGCAGCACCGCGCCCTCGGCCTTCTGCTCGTCGGTGACGCCCCAACGCAGGTCGACCTCGGACCACGCGACTCCACGTGACTCGCACATCCGGCGCAGCACGGGGAACACCTGCTTGACCAGCTCCTCGCGCTCCAGCTGCATGTCCCGGAACGTGGACGACACGAAGACCCGGATCGATCGGAACGACGTCGCGTCCGTTGCCATCGGAAGATCTTGCCAGCTCCGCCCGGGCCGGTACTCTTCGTCGATGGCTGGGACCCGAGGCGCGAAGGCCGGCGACGACGGCAAGGGCCGAGCACGCGCCGCAGCGCGCCAGGGCACGGTCGCGTCGGCGGCCGACCTGCTGCCCGCCGTGCCGTTCACGGTGATGATGAAGACGGGCGAGCTGTACCTGTCCGGCGG
>JAOBWQ010000676.1 GCA_025463425.1 Ilumatobacteraceae bacterium
TCGCCGCTGCGTTCCGTCAGCACACCAGCCGCGCCCTCGACCCACAGCTGCACACCCACCTCGTCATCCCCAACCGAGTCCTGTCACCCGACGGACGGTGGCTCGCACTCGACGCCCGACTGATCAAGCTCGACCAGCAATCGCTCTCCGCGATCTACCACGCCAGCCTCCGAAGCGAGCTCACCCGCCGACTCGGCGTCCGATGGCACCAGCCGGAGCACGGCATCGCCGAGATCCGCGACGTGCCCAGCCCAGTGCTCGTCGAGTTCTCCGCCCGGACGGCCGACGTCCGCCGCCGGACCGACGAGAAGCTCGACCGCTTCATCGACACCATGGACCGCGAGCCCACCCCGCGAGAGCGGTGGCAGCTCGAACGCGAGGCGGCCATCGACAGCAGGCCAGCGAAGGCTCACTCGGTCAACGCCGACGCACTCCACGAGGCGTGGACCGAGCAGACACGCCAGCTCGGCTTCGACCCGCACTACGTCGTCGCCGACTCGCTCAACCGAGCCACACCGCGAGGCATCGATGCCGACACTCGACAGCGGATGATCGACGAGACCATCGACTCGATGAGCGAGAAGCAGTCGACCTGGCGACCCACTCAGCTCCATCGAGAGCTGGCCGCAGTCGTGCCCACCGAGACAGCGGCGACGGCAGAGCAGCTCGTCGGGTGGCTGGATCGCACCGTCGACCAGATCAGCGCCACCCAATGCGTCGACGTGTCGAAGCCGATCCCGCCGGACTCGACGCTCCGCCGGGATGGCCGACCGATCACGGAATCCGTCGTCGACCGGGCGCTGACCACGCAAGCGATCCTCGACCAGGAGCAGTCGTTGATCGAGGGGGCCGACCACCGCCTCACCCGTGACGACGACCCAGACGAGCCCGCTGCCATCAAGCGAAGTCTGGTCGCACTCGACGTCGAGCAAGCATCCGTCGCCGCTGCCGTCGCCGGGCACGCCGACCTCGTCCTCGTCGTCGGGCCCGCCGGCACCGGCAAGACGACGGCACTGCGGCCGGCGGTCGAGCAGCTGCGCGCCGATCGTCGACATGCGTTCGGCGTTGCACCATCCGCAACGGCAGCGCAGGTCCTCGCCGACGAGACCGGCATCGTCGCGGACACGCTCGACAAGCTCCTCATCGAGCACCGCCTCAACCGTCCACCAGATCCGAAGTACGACCTGCCGGCGGGCACGACCGTGATCGTCGACGAGGCCGGGATGATGCCCACGGGCAAGCTCGCCGAACTTGCAGACCTCGCCGCCATCAAGGGCTGGCGGGTCGCACTCGTCGGCGATCCGATGCAGTTCTCGGCGGTCGGCCGCGGCGGGATGTTCGGTTTGCTCGTCGACACCTTCGGCGGGATCGAGCTCGAGAGGGTCCACCGCTTCGCCAACGACTGGGAGCGAGACGCCAGCCTCCGCCTCCGTCGAGGCGACGTCACCGCAGCCGACGACTACGACCAACACGGCCGACTCCACGGCGGCTCAGCCGGCCAGATGGAGCGACGCGCCGTCGCTCGATGGACCGAGCTGCGCACCGCCGGCACGCCGACGCTGCTGATGACGCCGACGAACGAGACCGCCGAACGCCTCAACATCCGCTGTCAGCAGTCAGTCATCAAGACCGGAGAGATCAACCCCGACTGGCCGTCCGTCCAGGCCGGCGCGTACAGGGTGTTCGCCGGCGACGAGATCGCCACACGCCACAACGACCGCCAACTCTTCACCGACCGAGGCACCACCGTCAAGAACCGGGCGACGTGGACCGTCGAGGGCATCTGCGACGACGGATCGCTCATCGCCACCGGCAAGTCCGGACGCATCTGGCTCCCGGCCGACTACGTGACAGAGCACGTCGACCTCGCGTACGCCAGCACCGGCATGGGCGGTCAAGGCCGCACCGTCGACGCCGGCATCCTCTATGCCGATCGATCCACCGACATCCGCAACCTCTACGTGTCGATGTCCCGGGGCACCGAGACCAACGAGGCCTTCCTGGTCACAAGTGGCGAGGAAACGGCGCTCGACGTGTTCGTCCGAGACATGACGACGGACTGGATCGATCGACCTGCGCTCAGCCGCCAGGCCGAACTGAACAACATCGAAATGCATCGCCCAGGACTGCTCGACAGCAACGAACTGCGAAGGCTTATGGAGGAGCGCTACGAGATCACCGAGCACATCCGTGATGCCGACGAGCGCCTGCGGAGCGCGATGCAGCAAGGCGCTCGCTTCGAGCGTGAACGGACCGACGCAGCATCCAGCCTCGCCTTTCACATCGCCGCATTGGACAAGGCCCGCGGCGACCTCGATCGGTTCGATCGTCCGCTCCGTCGTTCCCGGCACGTCATCCAGATCGAGAACGCGCAGTACGCCCGAGTCGTCGAACCGGTCCTCATCGGAGAGCTCAAGCACACGATCGCCCAGCTGGATCAGCGGATCTCCGCGGCCCACGAGGAGGCGACGGCGGCCGAAGCTGCACTCGCAGAACGTCCCGCGCTCACTGAAGCGTTGGCCGCGATCGACAATCTCCTGGCCGCCGACCGAGAGGCTCGACCCCGGGTCGTGAGTCGCTCGGCGCCGATAGCCCTCACGGAGGTGCTCGGACGGCGGCCCATCGATCGCAGCGAAGCGCACGAGTGGGACCTCGCCGCAGCACAGCTCTCCCAACACCAGGCTGCGTTCGGCATCGACCAGGGGCTCGGCGAAGAGCCGAATCGCGGCGAACGGTCGGCATACACACAGAGCTTCGATGACCTCGATCGCCAGCGACCCGCCCGCCCGGAACCCATGCGTCAGATCGAGGTCGACGTGATGGAGATCGAACTGTAAGCACGCCAATCGAGTTCCGACGCGAATCCGAATTCGCGCTCGGCGCTTGCCAGCGCTATGAGCGCCGCCGCGATACTCGACCTTGCTGCGGAGAGCAGTTCACGTCGGTAGACAATTCCCGCACTGAATACAACCGGGCTCTGCCTTGCGACAGGCCGTCCGCTCGAATGCTGGCCAATCGTTGGACGGGATCGCTGCACTTGGCCAACCTTGACCGCCAATTTCAGAGACCTAAGCCGGTCTGGTCGCGGTGACGATCTGGTAACGCCACGTCTCCGGATGTCGATACATCTCGACACCGCTCATTGAATTCGTGGCCGCCGAGGTCCGGTGGAGAATGCGAGCTACCAGATACGGCAAGAAGCCAAGGTGGTGAAAGGTGCGCAGCATAGGCATGATCCGCTCCGAGATATCCTCCGACTTGACATCCTCAAATCCAAGGTCCGAAAGAATGTGCAACAATCGTCCGTGAGTCATGATCAAGAGGCCAGGCATTGCTGCGAGATCGGCAACTCGTGTCAGCGCTTTGCGCGACCGCGGCCGCAGCTGGTCTAAGGGTGTCGATGAATATTCAAATAGAGAAATCCGCCCACCGGGGCGTAGAACGCGGAATACCTCAGCACACACTTCCTCTGGAGAAGGTGAGTGCACTATCGTCTCCATCGAATAGACGCCATCAAGGACTTGATCACGGATCGGCAAAAAATGATAATCACCTCGGACTCGAGGAATCACTCGGTCACCGGGCGACTCGGACAAATGTTCTGAAAGGAGATCGATGCCAGTCACGCATAGCCCATGACGCGTACGAAGATATCTTGCCGAGCTCGATGAACCGCATCCAAGATCAAGTACG
>JAOBWQ010000044.1 GCA_025463425.1 Ilumatobacteraceae bacterium
CAGCTGGGCGTCTGAGCGTAGGATCAGCAGCGATGTCGACCACCGTGAAACAGGCCATCGTGCTGGCGCTCGGTGGCCTCGGTCTGGCACTCGTCATCCTTCGCCTCGCCCGTCGCCGATTGCTGACAACTCGCTACGCGTTCGGCTGGCTCGGGGTCGGCGTGCTCGTCATGCTGGCCGCCGCAGCGATGCCCTTCGTCGGAGACCTCGGCAAGGTCGCCAACATCACGCCGACCGCCGTGCTGTTGATGGTCAGCTCAGCGGTCCTGCTGGCGATCTCGATCCAGCTCTCGATCAGCGTCTCGCTGCTCCAGGAACGTCTGCGCTCGACGGCCGAGGCCCACGCATTGTTGGCTCGCAAGGTGGCCGAGATCGAGGCTCGCCAGTCGAAGAGCCCGAGCGGGCACGAGAACGAAGTCAGCCAAGACACCGCGTGAACGTCCTGGTGGTCGTTCCGGCCTACAACGAAGCGGACTGCATCGCGGATGTCGTGACCGGCATCGTGGCCGCCGGATATCCCTGCGTGGTCGTCAACGACGCCAGTCGGGACGACACCGTGAGGCTCGCCGCCGCTGCCGGAGCGACCGTGGTGGATCTCCCGATCAACCTCGGTGTGGGTGGGGCGCTGCGCACGGGTTGGCGGTACGCGATCGATCACGGTTTCGACACGGTCGTGCAGATCGATGCCGATGGCCAGCATCCCGTCACCCACATCGCCGACCTGATCCGCGTGATGGACGATCGGACGCTCGACATGGTGGTCGGAAGTCGGTTCGCAGACGGCGGCTCCCACGACGGCGTCTCGATGATGCGGAGGATGTCGATGCGCCTCCTGTCGACCATCCTCCGCCGGTTCGCAGGGGTGGCGCTGAGCGACCCGACATCCGGGTTCCGTGCGATCCGCACACCGTTGCTGGCCGAGTTCGCCGAGGAGTTCCCGCCGCATTACCTCGGCGACACCTTCGAGGCCGCACTGGTGGCAGGTCGACGCGGCTACGACATCGCTGAGCTCGCCGTGCCGATGCGCGCCAGGCAGGGGGGCACGCCGTCGGCCGACATCTTCGCCTCGATCCGATCGATGATCCGGGCGCTGGTCGTTCTGATCACCGGAACCAGCTTCGACATCCGCCCGAAGCCTCTGGGCGAGCGTTGAGTCCACGTCGATCCCTCGACCGGCAGTAGTTTGAGCTCCTGGTGCAATGGAGGACAAGCATGCGGTTTTCTCGAGTTCTGCTGGTCGGCGCGCTTGCGACAGGGATGGTTCCCCTGTCGGCTGCGAGGTCTGCCAACGCGGGCGGGGAGCTGATCGCGCTCTCGCCAGTGCTGTCGATACCCGCCGCGCTGGACACGTCAGGTGACTTCGCCACGGATGTCCTGGGAGATCCGTGGGACTTCTCGAGCACCAGCGACATCGTGCCGGCGCTCGATGCTGGTGTGACCAACACGGTCGCGATCAACGTCGGGGGTGGGCTGTTCACCGCGAACACCCACAACAACGCCGAGCTGCGGCTGCTGATGAACTGGTCGATGGCCGGGCCGGTTTTGCCGTGGGGTCATGACGGTTGGCGCCACCCGATCGACTCGTCGGTCTACAGCGTGCTCGACATGAGCATCCGCGCCGAGCAGGACCTGAACATGGCGGTCCGCTGGTGGAACGCAGCTGGCTCCACTGGCGTCATCCCGTTCACGCTGACCGGTGGCGGCTTCCAGACGATCCACATGGACATGAACGACCGCTCGATCTACAAGCTGCCCGCTGCGGCCGGTGTGTGGTCCGGTCCGATCACCCGCTTCGAGGTGTTCCGCGGCCTCGCCAGCGCCGGCGGGGATCCTGCCGTGAACATCCAGCTCGACTGGGTCCGCCTCCACCGTCCGGATGCGCCAGCCGCGCCGCCTGCGAACGTGCCGATCCCGCAGCTTCTCACCCCGAACGAGACAGGCGGCGCCGACTACGCGACGACGGTGCGCGGCAACCCGTGGGACTTCGCCGGCGGTGACGACATCGCCGAGGCCAATGGTGTTGGGTCCCTCGACGCGTCGTCCGGCGACCTCACCGGCACGACCACCGACAACGATCCGTACATCGCCGTGCCCGTCGATGGTGGGCTCAACACCGACAAGTACCACCGCTTCACGGCCGACGTCTGCTACGGCGGTGGCTTCGGCCTGTCCGGTGCTCCCGGCGGTGGCATGGTCGGCCGCGTCGTGTGGAAGAAGGCCGGGCTCGTGCCCTGGATCTCCTCGCAGGACTTCATCGTGTATCCCGGGCCGCAATGCAACAGCATCACCCTCGACCTCGCGACCACGCCTCCCAGCGCACTGACCGATGAGGCAGAGGAGAACACCAGCGGCTGGCGCGGCATCAGCCTGAGTGCGCTCCGGTTCGATCTCGACGAGGACCCCGGTGCACGGGCGTTCACGCTGAAGAACATCAAGCTCGCCGACGACGCCGCGTTCAGCAGCAGCTACGACATCACCTTCGCCGATGCCGCCGGATCGCGTTCGCCGACGGCGGACATCTATGCGACGACCACACAGGGCGACTTCAACGGCACCCAGATCGCGTCGGGCATCAAGGTCCAGGATGGCATTAACACCTTCCACTGGACGGGTGTCGACGTCAACGGCACGCCGATGCCGAACGCCACCTATTGGATCTACGTCGTGATGCGCAACCCGTCCGGCGTCGGCACTGCGGTGTCGACCGGTCCGGTTCGCATCGAGCGGGCCGTTCCGCCGACGCCGAGCTACTACGTGCCACTGACACCGTCTCGTCTGCTCGACACACGCGACGGCGAGGGTGGCAACATCTCCCCGCTCGGCGGCGGGGTGACGACGGAACTTCGCGTCGCAGGAGTCGGCGGCGTGCCCGCTGCCGGAGCGACGGCCGTCGTGATGAACCTCACGGCAGTCGATCCGACCGCAGGTGGGTTCCTGACGGCGTGGCCGTCGGGTGAGACGAAGCCGCTCGTCTCCAACGTCAACTTCATCCCTGGCCAGACGGTGCCGAACCTGACGACGGTGAAGATGGGTGCCAACGGTCGCGTGAACATCTTCAACAACGCCGGTGACACCCACGTGATCGCCGACGTCGTCGGCTACTACACCGCGACGCCGCCCCCGAGTGGCGGTCGCTTCACGGCTGTCACGCCGTCGCGCATCCTCGACACACGCTCGGGCGTGGGCGGCACATCCGGCCCGCTCGGTCAGGACCAGTCGCTGAACCTGACGGTCACTGGTGTCGGCGGTGTCCCGTCGGCCGGCGTCGATGCCGTGGCGCTCAACGTCACCGTCGACCAGCCGACCGGGCAGGGATTCGTGACGGTCTGGCCGACCGGTGTCGCAAGACCGTTGGCGTCGACGCACAACTTCGTGCCGGGTCTCACGGTCGCCAACATGGTCATCGCCAAGGTCGGCGCAGGTGGGCAGATCAGCGTCTACAACTCGTCGGGCAACACCCACATCGTCGCCGATGTCACCGGGTACTTCTCGTCGACCGGCGGCCTGTTCGTGCCGGTCACCCCGCAGCGAGTGGTCGACACCCGCGACGGCACCGGCGGAGTGCCAACGCTCGGCTTCCAGGACTCGAAGGACATGACCGTCGCCAACGGCAGTCCGGTGCCGACCAGCGCCAAGGCTGTCGTCGTCAACGTGACGTCCACCGACACCGCGACGACGGGCTTCCTCACCGTCTGGCCGACTGGCACCCCTCAACCCGTCGCCTCCACCCTCAACCCCCGACCATTGGTCGCCGTGCCGAACCTCGCCTACCTGAAGGTGGGCACCGACGGGAAGCTCAGCGTGTTCAACTCGACTGGATCCACCAACGTCGTTGTCGACGTGTTCGGCTACGTGACCGCACCTTGAACTCGATGCTCGAGCGGCGGCGCACTCACTCAGGTGGGGGATTGGTAGGGGGACGCCGGGTGGGATCCCTCAATGCCGGCATATTGGGTGCCGATAGGAGAACCATGCCCAAGCGTCTGTCCCGATTGCTCATTCTCGCGCCCTTGCTGGCCGCGCTGATTCCCACAGCCGCCGTACACGCGACGGGCGTCGGCCCGGACGGACAGGGTGCCCAGATCGCACTCGGCCCGTGGCTGACCCCACCGGACGTGTTCGATACATCGGGCGATTTCGCCACCGACACGTTCAGCGATCCGTGGGACATGTCCAACACGGCAGACATCAACC
>JAOBWQ010000120.1 GCA_025463425.1 Ilumatobacteraceae bacterium
ACGCTCGCGTGCCGATCGTCGTCGGGCACCCGCCCGCGACCTCGATCCGTGTGCCGGCAGGCGGGTTCGCTGCGGAGGTCGAATCGCCGAACGAGCCTGGGTCGACACGCACGACTGCGCCTGGCGAGTCGATCGTCAACCAGACGCTGCCGTTCGATGCGACGACGTATCCGGCGGCGCGACCGTCGAGTAGGTCGGGTCGGGCGACGATGACGTTGGTCGCGGTGTCGACCACGAAGACCGACCCAGTCGCGGCGACCCACAGGAACCGGCCAGAGAGGTCCAGCCCACCTGCGTCGGCACCTTCCGGATATGTCTGAGCGATCTGATTGGTCGCCGGATCGATCCGGATGAGCGAGGTTGCATCGCCGGTTGCACGGTCCGGGGTGGTCGTGACCCAGGTGCCGGTGTGTGTCGCCAGGAAGTCGCGCGTCGTGGCCGGAGTAGTGATGGTGGCTTCGACTGCGTGAGTCCCGTAGCCGAGGCGCGTGATGGTGCCGGCCCCGGGTGCGCCATCGGCGACCCACACCGATTCGTCGCCGGCGCCGACTCCGGAGCCGCCGTGCTCGACATCGATGGTCGCAATGACATCGCCTGACGGGCCGATCTCAACGACTCGGGTCTCGTTGACGATCTGCAGTGCGTTCGGTCCGAAGGTGATGCCCGTGCACCCGTACGGGTAGGTCGCGGTGACCACGGCGCGGCCGGTGTCGATCTTCACGGTGTCCAGCGCCGAGCATGCGTAGAGCGAGAGCGGCTCAGAATTGGTCGGAGAAGGATCGACGGTCATCGCCACCGTGCCCGGCCGGGCGATCCGGTCGACAATGGTGTTGGTGCCCGGGTCGATCCCAACGATCTCGACCGGGGTGGCAACCCAGATTCGACGAGTCGTCGTCACGATCGGCTTCGGCCCGTCGTCGAGCGCAACCGTCGCCTCCACGGCGGGGTTCACGAGAGCCGCAGGAGTCGCGGCCGCTGAAACGGCCGCAGTCACGGCTGGCACCGGCGCCGTTGGTTCCGTAACGGTCGGAGCGCGATCGGCGGTTATGACGCTGCTGGTGGACGCGGCAGACTCGGACGGCCCCGGTGTTCGCGCTCGAACCGGTCGACGAACAGCTCCAGCAGGCAGCAGCTACGAGAGCGACGACAGCTGAAACGCGCAATGACACGCAGGTGGGACGTCAGCTGGCGTCAAACGGTTCCCGAGACCTGGCCCGATGGGTGATTGCAGACTCGGGCACGCGCCGGAATCAGCACCGTGTCTAGCCGGCGATGGTGGTGGCCACCTCGGTGGTAGTGCTGTCGGGAAGGGTCGGGCCGGAGCTCATCGCGCTCCATTCGGCCGCCGTCGCGGGGCGCATCTGCTCGACGAGAGCGAGCAGTTCGGTTTGGGTGAGCCCCTGGCTGCCGACTTGGTAGGTGATGCCGTTCTCGTGCCAGACGAGGCCGAGGTAGTTGGGTTGCCCGGCGATGGTGCGGATGAACCCGGCGGTGTCCCGTGTGGTCACGTCGATGATCGTCTTGTGGTCGAGGCGGTGGTTGAGGAGCCAGGCTTGGTCTTCTCGAGCGGCGGCAAGGAACAGGAGGCGGCCGTCGGGAGTGCTCCAGTTCATGAGGACGATTGGATCGACCGTGACGTCGAGGCTGGTGGTCGCGAAGTCGGAGACGGTCCAGCCCACCCCCGTCTGGGTGACGCCGGCGGGCAGGCCTGCCGTTGCGACCTCGTCAGCGGGACCGCTGTCGCTCGGCACGACGTGGTTCGCCGCGTCGAGGAGCTGGGCATCGGTCGCGTTGCCTTCGATGAGGATCGTGTCTGGTGACCGCCTGACGGTGAGGCGTCCGAAGCCCACGGACCCGTTGCGGGTCTGGAGACATCCGGTCGTGCCGTCAGCAAGGGTGGTCTGCGACTCGCTCGACAGATCGCACCCGCCGCCAGTGTTCGCCGCGCCTGCGTTCCGCAATGTGTAGACAACCAGATACGGGCCGTTCTCTGGCTGGGGCTGACTGCTCGCGTAGTACCGGATCGGATCGGTGTTGGCCTCGAACTCGTTCGACGCGCCGGCCAGCGTGAAACCCGAGGACTCGGGAAGCACCATCGCGCCGGCAGGTCCGGGAGCGTCTGTCGTGGAGGATTCGACGGTCGGTGCTGTCGAAGCCGCCGCGTCGACAGAGGTCGACGGCGCAAGGGTGGCGGGTGGCGGGACGATGGTGGCGCCCGCGGGTTGCTGGGTGAGCGAGGCCCAGGACCGCCAACCAAGCGCGGCGACCGACGGGTCGATCGGCGGTATGTCGGCCTGCGCGACGACTGCGTTCGTCGCGTCGAGCCACTCGACGTGCGTCGGCAGTGGAGTCGGGCTGTCGGCACTCTGGAGGGGGAAGTCGAAGAAGCGCCCGTCGTAGTCGGCGAACTGTTGGGTGTCCACGGCGACGAAATCACCGACGCTGGTCGGGAACTCGAACTTCACCGACGTGACGTTCGCCGATGTCCAGCCGGCGAGCGAGACCGCGTCGGGGTTCGACGCGTCGATGAAGGTGAGATCCGCGATGTCCTGGCTGCACGTGCCGACGAAGCCGTATCCGGCGCAGACCTGCCCACCAGCGCGGGCCACGACGAGTCCATCGCCGTTGTTTCTGCTTGCGTCGTAGGGGTGGCCGGTTCCTGCCACCATCACCCTGGAGGGAATGTCCGTCGGCCCCGGGATGCGCCGGACCCCGTTGGCGATGGTCAGCAACTGATCGGCGTCCTCGGGCGGGACGGTGAGCCACACCAGCACACCGGCACGCTCTTGCCACACGACGGCCGGACCATCTCCACTGGTGTACGCGATGGCAGCGTGACCGCGGACGGTCACTGCACTCGGCGGGTTCTCGCCGCCGCCCAGCGAGGACCTCGCGTCGGACGCGTACTGCTCCGGGCTGACGTCGGCGAATGTCGTCCCGATGTGGATCTGGTACGACCCGGCGGTCCTGTTCGTCGTGTCCTCCGTTGTCCCAGCGAGGGCCGGATAGCTGACAAGGCCGACAAACGCGGCGCCTTCGATTCGCACGCAGGTGGTGAAGTCTGCGCTCAGCTCGGCGCACCGGGTGAGGTTCTCGAAGGTGGGCAGATCGACCGTTGGGTCGCCGAGCGATTCTGGTCCGACGTAGTAGTCGTCGGCTCCCGCTTCGACGGGCAGACGATCGAACCCGTTGCATCCGTTGTCGTCGCAGGCCACCTTCGTCGACGTCACCGGTGCCGCCGTGCTCGACGTGACCGGTACGTTCGATGCCGGCTGCGGGGCGTCGGTGTCGCGGCTGCGGATCACGATGACACCGCCGATCGCGACGAGGCACCCGAGCAGGATGATCGCGCGGCCGCGGCGATGTCGCCGCCGGTCGAGGCGTTCACGGAGCTGGCTCGCCAGAGCTCCACTGGACGGTGGGCGGGTGATGAGTTCGTGCGCGGCGCGCTCAAGGATGTCGGACATGGTCAACCTCCGGGTTCGGTTCGCCGAAGACCTCGGCCAGGGCGCGCCGGCCGTCGGTCAGCGCGCTGGAGACAGCACTTCGTGAGATGCCCAGCGAGGTCGAGATGTCGAGCTCGGACATGTCCGCGACGTAGCGCATGACGAGCGTCTCGCGTTGGCGACGCGGCAGGTCGCGAACCGCCAGCCACGCCTCACCCGCCGGCGCAGGCACATCGGCCGGCGGCCGTTCGCGACGCAGGATCCGCTGCTCGAGCGCGTGTCGACGTTGACGTCGACGGATGACGTTGATCCCGACCCGCACCGTCCAGCCGACGGGCGAGCGCATCGCGGCCACCGTCGGCCATCTCGCCAGCGCACGGAGGAACGCCTCGTCGGTCGCGTCCGCCGCGGCATGACCATCGCCACTGACCAGGATCAACGTGGCAAGCACCCGCGGCCGTGACGCCTCGTACCAGGTGTCGAAGTCCTCCGCCGGCTGCACACTCACGGAGAGAAGAGTCACAGGTCAGCCGGAACGACGGGTCGATGTAGTTCATTTCTGGTCGTGGTCACGTGCTGACTGCACGCGGCCGTCTCAGGCGAGCGTCCGGGTCAGCATTCCGTCGTGGACGAGTGCGACGGAGTACGTGCCGATTTGATCGAAGACGAGCAGGGCGTATTCGGTGCCGTTGTCGTCGTCGTGTCCGAACATCGATGTCTCGATGGTGTTGCCGTTGGTGCCGAACGTGACACGGACGGTGTCGCCCGGCTGTGTGGATGGAAGGGCGACGACGAGCACGGTGGTGGAGAACGTGTTGAGGGTCATGACCGGAACGCTCGGGTCGGTGTCCTGGTCGATTGGCTGGACGACGTTGCTGTCAGGGCCCACGAGCAGCAGCAGTCCGTCTCCGAATTGTGTCAGTTGCCACGTCTTTCCGTCGCCTGAGTCGTCGGACACGAGAACGCGAGTGCTCGGGGGTTCCGCCGAAGGGTCGGAGCTGGTGTCGGGTTGCGCTGTCGGTGTGGCGGCGAATGCCGACCATTCGTCGGGGGTTGCGAGGCGCGATTGGGTGGCGATCCTCAGCAGGGTTGGCAGGTCGTGGGTGAGGTCGCTGGTGAGGCTGACGAGGTTGGTGCCGTCGGTCCATTGCAGGACGGTCTCGGATTGCGTGCCGGGTGCATGCGGATAGGAGTTGACGGTGACGGTGCGTCCGGCGACCTGGACGCTGCGGTCGAGTGATGTTGGTGCGTCCGGGTCGTCGCTTGCGGAGAGCTCGAATCTCGCTGCCGCAGCGGTGGCGGGATCGAACGGCTGCGTCGTGATGGTCAGGGTGGACGAGTTGTAGATGTTGGTGTACGTCGCGGTGCGCCAGCGCGCGGCGTTCGGGGAGCCAATGGCGGTGTCGGCGCTCGCCGTGTCGACGACGGAATCGAGGCCGTCGTGCAGCGAGTCGAACGCAGGCGCGTAGCGGATCGGTGGCGCGGACGTGCAGTTCGGTGACGCGTCTGGTTCATCGAGCTGGATCGTTGCTGCGATGGCGGTCACCTCGTCGACGCTCAGACCGCGGGAGACGATCTGCACGTTGCGGTTGTTCTCGGGCTGCGAACCGGCGGCGATGTCGAGCTGCGTCAACCCGTCGCTCGTGATCGAGATGAGTGCTCGCCGCCCGCCGATCAACAGCCGCGTCGAGTCCGGAGCGATCGAAGGTGATGTCTGGAAGCACCGGGTCGTCATGATCGAGAGCCATCGACCTGTACCTCGGGACGCGCCGGGCTCGGCCCAGATCTGGAACC
>JAOBWQ010000131.1 GCA_025463425.1 Ilumatobacteraceae bacterium
CGAGAACGTGCTGCGCCAGCGCCTCGTCGTGCAGGCGCTCAACAACAAGTACAGCCTTTTGCGAACCGCGATCACGGGCTAGTGAGCCGGAGGAATGGAGCATGCGATGTCACAGGTCTTCTCGACCTTGGGAGTTGCCACGTCAGGCATGGGTGTCTACAAGACCTGGCTCAACGCCGTTGCCGACAATGTCGCCAACCTGGATGATGTGTCGTCGACCTCAGGGCCGGCCTTCCAGGAACGCTTCGTCGCGGTGCAGCCGATCGTCGATGCCAGCGGAATCGGGGGTGGTGCGATGGTGGCCGGCGCTCAGTTCGGGAATCCGAACGGACGTGTGACCTACGAGCCCTCGAACCCGGTTGCGGACAGCAACGGGATGGTGCGTCGTCCGGACATGGACCTCAGCGACCAGATGGTCTACATGCAACTCGCCCAGCGCGGGTACCAGGCCAACGTCGCCAGCTTCGACAAGGCCAAAGAGGCCTATGAAGCCATCCTCACGATCGGCAAGGCGTCGTGATCCCGATCGCCCCCATTGCCCCGATCGGCGTGACCGGTCCCGCTCAGGTCGGCAACGTGACGAGCGTCCCGGCGATCGCGCCGGGCGCAACTGCGGTCCCCGCCGGTGGGGCCTCGTTCGCATCGCAGCTCGACGCGCTGTCGGCGATGCAGCAGAACACCGACCAGCTCGCGATCAAAGCCGCGACCGGCGATCTGACGTCCATCCAGGACTACACGATCGCGTCGACGGAAGCCCAGCTGATGACCCAGCTCACGGTGACCGTGCGCGACAAGGCCGTCGAGGCGTTCAACGACATCATGAAGATGCAGGTCTAAGGTGGCCGCCGATTTCCGCAGTGTGCTCGGACGGGGCAAGGAGATCGCGGCCCGGCTGACGCCGGTCCAGAAGATCGCCCTCGGCGCGATCGTGCTGACTGCGATCGCGGGCACGCTCGTGCTCGGTCGCAGCAGCGGGTCGACCGCGATGTCTCCGCTGTACACGAACCTCCAGTCATCCGACACCTCGGCCGTGGTCGATGCGCTCGCCGCGAAGAACGTCGAGTACTCGCTCACCGATGCCGGTCACACCGTGCTCGTGCCGACCGCGCAGGTCTACGACCTGCGCGTCGCGCTGGCCGGTAGCGGCCTCCCCAGCTCCAGTCAGGGCTACAGCTTGCTCGACAAGCAGGGGATCACGACGTCCGACTACCGCCAGCGGATCGACTACCAGCGTGCGCTCGAGGGTGAGCTCGACAAGACCCTCGAGGCGATGAACGGCATCCAGAGTGCCGCCGTCCACCTCGCCCTGCCGGACGAATCCGTCTTCGTCGACACGCCGACGAGCCCGACGGCATCGGTCCTCCTCGTGTCGAGCTCGATCGACGGCATCGATCCTGATTCTGTCGATGCGGTCGTGCACCTCGTCGCGTCCTCGGTGAAGAACCTCAAGCCGGCCGACGTCACCGTGATCGATTCGTCGGGCGCGGTGCTGTCCACCTCGGGCATCGATGGTCAGGCCGCCTCGGGGGCCTCCGGCCGGACCAAGGCCGTCACCGCCTTCGAGCAGCGGATGCAGTCGGCGCTGACCACCCTGCTGGCCCGCACCACGGGCGTTGGCAGGGTCGCGGTCACTGTCACGGCTGATCTCGATCTCAATGCCGTCCAGTCGACCTCCGAGGACTACGGCCCGATCGGGTCGGATCCAGGCACCTACGTCGTCAGCGAGCAGGACTCCAACGAGGTCTACAGCGGGGCCGACAACAGCGCCACGGGCGTGCTCGGGCCCGACGGGGCGACGACGACCGCAACATCCCTTCCGGCGACGACCGACACGACGACCCCGACGAGTACGACGATCCCGGGCGCGCCGACGAACACGGTGGCGGCCGGCGCGACCGGGACGACAGTGCCGAGCGCAACCGCGACGACGGCCGCCGGCTACGGCTCGTCGAGCGGCTCGCGCACCTATGCGATCGACCGGGTCGTCCAGCAGGTCACGACAGCTCCCGGGAAGATCCTCCAGCTGCACGTCGCCGTGCTGGTCGACGACAAGGCCGTCACTGCAGCGCAGGCCACCGCCATCGAGTCGCTCGTCACCACTGCGGCCGGCATCGACTCGACCCGCGGCGACTCGCTGATCGTCAGCAGACTGCCGTTCGACACCTCGGCGCAGACCGAGGCGGCCGATCTGGCCAAGTCCGCAACCGCTGCATCGGCGGCCGCCGAGAAGAACCAGATGATCCGCACCGTCGCGATCGCATTCGTGATCCTGATCGCGCTGCTGCTCGCCTATCGCAGCGCGCGGAGGGCACGCCGGCTGACGACGACACCGATCAACATCGGTGAGATCGGTGTCGGCCGGCGGCTCGGCGCGGCGACCGAGCTCCCGTCCGGCGACGGTGACGTGCCGACGCTCGTCGTCGGGGTCGATCGACACGAGGAGACCATCGGCGAGATCGCCAACATCGCGGATCGCCGACCCGAGGACGTCGCCAACGTGCTGCGCACCTGGCTCGCCGACTCGCAGGTCAGGAAGCCGTGAGCAACACATCCACTCCGTCGGTCCTCACCGGTGCGGAGAAGGCAGCGATCCTGCTCCTCCGGCTCGGCAGCGAGCATTCCGCCAAGGTCCTTCAGCTCCTGGGCGAGGCCGAGGTCACGCAGATCACCGAACAGATCGTGCGCGCCGGGTCGGTGCGCAAGGAAGACACCGATGCCGCGCTCGACGAGTTCGCCGCGCTCATCGTCGCCAACGACCACATCGCGATGGGTGGCGAAGACACCGCCCGGCGGATCTTGGAGGCGTCGCTCGGTGAAGAGCGCGCCAGCGGCATCATGGACAGCCTCAAGCAGTCGATGTCGAAGCCGCCGTTCGACTTCCTGCGCCACGCCGACCCACGCCAGGTGCTCAACTTCTTGTCAGGCGAGCACCCGCAGACCATCGCACTGGTGATGGCACACATGAAGGCCGAACAGTCGTCGATGGTGCTGGGTGGGCTCCCCGAAGAGCTGCAGCGCGAGGTATCGGTCCGGATCGCGACCCTCGACCAGACGTCACCTGACGTGCTCGCCCAGGTCGAGGCACAACTCGAGCGTCGTCTCTCGTCCGCGCTCAAGAACCAGTCCGACACCAGCACAGCAGATGGCGTGCAGACGCTGATCGACATCCTCAACCGGTCCGACCGGACGACGGAGCGCTCGATCTTCGAAGGCTTGGAGCAGCACGACGGCGAGCTCGCCGACGAGGTCCGCTCGCGGATGTTCGTGTTCGAGGACATCGTCACGCTCGAGGACCGCGCCGTCCAGCTCGTCCTGCGCAACGTCGACGCGAAGGGCCTCGCGACCGCACTCAAGGGAGTGCGCCCCGAGGTCAAGGGCAAGATCGCGAGGAACATGTCCGAGCGCGCCGCGCAGAACCTCGACGAGGAGATCATCCTGCTCGGCCCGGTGAAGATGAAGACGGTCGAGGAGGCTCAGGCAGCCATCGTCCGTGCCATCCGCGCCCTCGAGGAGAGCGGCCAGGTGACCGTGTCGCGCGGCACCGACGAGTACGTGTCGTGAGATGTGCGAAGGCTACGGGCGCCGGCAGAAATCGCCGGACCATCGCACACACGGCACACACGGATCAGTGGCCGCAGGACCACCACGGACGGGCAAGACGAACTCAGGATCTCCATGCCGACTGCAGTAGCACACCGTTCCACGGAGCAGTTGAACCAGCGCTTCACCGAATCACTCGGCCGATGCCGCGAAGCCTCGCGGCCCGTCCTCACGGGCACCATCAGCCGAGTCCTCGGACTGCGCTTCGATGTCGTCGGGCTCGAGCTCCCCATCGGCGCGACCGTTCACGTGCTCGATCCCGCCAATCCCCTCACGGGTGAGGTCGTGGCCGTCGGTGACGGTGGTGTCACGTGCATGCCGCTCGGCGATGTGCGCGGTCTGCGCGTCGGCGGACGGGTGAGCGGCAGCGAGCGACCTGCTTCGGTGTGGGTCGGTCCGCAACTGCTCGGCCGGGTGATCGATGCCCTGGGCAACCCGCTCGACGACCTCGGCCCGCTCACCGATCTGCACGAGGTCGAGCTGGCCGGTGAGCCGCCACACCCGATGAAGCGGGCCCGGATCGACACGCCGATGTCGCTCGGCATCCGCGCGTGGGACACCGTCATCCCCGCCGGGCGCGGTCAGCGCGTCGGTGTGTTCGCCGGTTCAGGCGTCGGCAAGTCGACCCTGCTCGGCATGGTCGCCCGGAACACCGCGGCAGACGTGAACGTCGTCGCGCTGATCGGCGAACGCGGCCGTGAGGTTCGCGAGTTCGTGGAGGCCGACCTCGGGCCGGAGGGCCTCGCTCGTTCGGTGCTGATCGTCGCGACCTCGGACTCGCCGGCGCTGGTGCGCTACCGCGCCGCGTTCGTGGCCACCCGGATCGCCGAGTACTTCCGCGACCTGGGCAACGACGTGATGCTGATGATGGACTCGATCACCCGCTTCTGCATGGCGCAACGCGAGATCGGTCTGTCGGCCGGCGAGCCACCGACCAGTCGCGGCTATCCGCCGAGCGTGTTCTCACTCCTGCCCCGGCTGCTCGAGCGCGCAGGCACTGCAGAGGTCGGTTCGATCACGGGCCTGTACACGGTGCTCGTCGACGGCGACGATCACAACGAGCCGATCTCGGACGCGGTGCGTTCGATCCTCGACGGACACGTCGTGCTGTCGCGACGCCTCGCCCACGCCAACCACTACCCGGCGATCGACGTGCTGTCGTCCGTTTCGCGCGTCGCCTCGTCGGTCACCACGATCGAGCAGCGTGCGCTGAGCTCGGATCTGCGTCGGCTGCTGGCGGCTGAGGCCGAGGCCAAAGACTTGATCGAGATCGGCGCCTACGTGTCCGGCACCAACCCGGTGGTGGACCGGGCGGTCGCGCTCCGCGAACCGATCGAAGACTTCCTCCGTCAGAGCGTCACCGACCGCTGCCCTGCGAACGTCGCCTTCGATCGTCTCGCCCAGCTGCTGGGGTCGCGATGAACCGCGACCGCCTCCAATCGGTGTTGCGGATCCGCGAGCTGCAGGAGCGTTCGGCGCGCGGTGAGCTGGCGCGCAGCCGCTCCGTGCACCGCGCCGCGGATGAGGCCGAACGCTCGACCTGGCGGATGCTCGACGAGCGGATCGAGCGCGACCGCACAGCACGGTCGGCAGCCGATCTCGTTGCCGCTCGCACGGTCGTCGATGCCGGGATGCTGGCCGCCGAGACGCAGCGGGCGTGCACCCGTCATGCCGAAGCGGAGGTCGGCGGAGCGCTCCAGAGTTGGTCCATCGCGGCTCGACGCGTCGAGGGCCTGGTGCGGCTCAGCGAGCGTGCCGCCCAACAGGCGCGCGACGAAGTCGTCCGGAAGTCCGCCAACGAGATCGACGATCTCGTCCTGATCCGCTTTGCAGGGGCTGCATCGTGACTCCCTCGATCGACGCATCGCTCCCTACTGCGCCCACCAGCGTTCGCCAGACGACGCCGGCCTCGGCCTCTGCCCCCGTCGCGTTCCAGGACTGCCTCGACGGCGTGCCCCCGGCGGACGTCGCCCTCAGCCCGTCCGCCAAGGGCAACCCCGATGACACCTCGACCGACGAGCCACGCAAGACGGCCAGGCCGGTCGACGACCCAGCTGCACTCGCTGCGCTGGCTGCCGTGTCGGTGCCGACGCCGCGAACGACCGTCGACGGTGCCACGGCGCTGCTCGGCCGTGGGGCAGCGGCCTCGGTGGCCGGCCAGACGACCGATGTCGCCGACGGGTCCGCTCTTCCGCAACCCGCGACAGCGCTTGCCGCGGTCACCGCAACCACCGTGGCCGCTGGTCAAGTCACGCCTGCGCTCGCGCCGTCGGACGCAGACGCGGCGGTGGGCACAGCTGCCGGTGACTCGACCGGCGCGCTCACCGCAGCAACCTCGACGTCACCGGTCGCGTCGCCGACTGCGCCGCTGGCCGCAGACCCGGGGTCTTCAGGTGCTGCGGTTCTCGATCTGGCGGCTCCGGGGACCGGAGCAACACCCGCGGTCGGTGCGTCGGCGATCGAGCCGGCGAACTCGACTCCGACCCCGGTCGGTGAGTCGACGCAGGACCAAGTCCCCGGCGGCCGGCCCATCGATCAGCTCAGCACGGCGACCACAGCGCCTGCCGCGCCGGTCAGTGCGCCCTCATCGGTCGGGCCGGCGCGCCCGACCTCGTCGCCCAGTGCATCGTCGACATCGCCCGCGGACACCCCGGCGTCAGCAGGGGCACCGACCTCCGCATCGGGCACCGGTGCCGCGCGGCGCGGCGCTGCCGAGGCATCGAAGGTCGACGGGACGGCAAGCTCGCCGACCCCGACTGTCGTCGGCCACGAACCGTCCCGGAGCTCCACAGCGTCGTCGACGCCGGCCGACTCGTCCGGCCCGGCCACCGCGGCGCTTCCACATGCACAGACCGTCCCGGACCGGGCCACGCACACCGGCCCGATGCACCTCGACGTCGACCTGGGTGGAGAAGGGCTCGGCCCGCTTCGACTCCGGGCGACGTCCGTCGCAGGGCAGCTCCACGTCTCGATGACCGCGACCGATGCGCGTGTCCGCTCCGCGCTGCTCGATCGCTCACCCGACCTCAAGCGCGACATGCGGTCGGCGGGACTCGATCTCGCCTCGTTCGACGTCAACGGCTCGACGCACGGTCGGGCGAGTGAGGGCGACCAGAGCGGTCGTCCGCCCGAGCGGCGCTCCGACGAAGCGTCGCGAGCGTCCGCGCCCGACATGGACCCGGCCGCCGGCGTCCCGCTCCGACGCGTGTCCGGCCAGGCGTCGCCCACTCGTCTCGACCTCCTGCTCTGACCTGACAAGGAACTCATCATGACCATCAACCCCATCGCGAGCACGTACCAGGCTCCTGCGCCTGCTGCGAGCACCGCCGCACCCGCAACGGCCACCTCGAACACCTCCCTCGACCGCCAAGCCTTCTTGAAGCTGCTCGTCGCGCAGCTCCGGTATCAAGACCCGAGCAAGCCGATGGACGCCTCCCAGATGATCTCGCAGTCGGCGCAGCTGAGTGTGGTCGACAAGCTCGACGAGATCTCCAAGACCCTCTCGGGCTCGACGTTGAACGACCAGCTGATGCTCGGCGGATCCCTGATCGGCAAGGCGGTCACGTTCACCGGTTCCGACGGCACGGCCGTCACCGAGACGGTCACGTCGGCCCGGTTCGTCAACGGCTCGATGGTGCTCACCGCGGGCGAATGGGACGTTCCGATCGCCGCCGTGACCGGCATCGCTCCTGTGGCGGTTCCGGTCGCCCCAGCGGCGAGCAGCACTTCGCTCGCCGCGCCGGACGTCGCAAGCACCTCAGCCCCGGCTGCCGCGGTAGCTGCCGCGACGGCAGCAGTCGATGCCTCGACGATCGACACGACGTCCGTCGATCCCGGCGCCGAACCGCTCGGCCTCGATCCCCAACCATTCCAACCCCAACTCCAGGAGCTCCACCAATGATCCG
>JAOBWQ010000157.1 GCA_025463425.1 Ilumatobacteraceae bacterium
TCGATCAGGCGGCTCCACTCGACGGCGTACTCCATCGGCAGGGTGCGGGTGACGGGCTCGATGAAGCCGTTGACGACCATGCCCATCGCTTGCTCCTGGGAGAGGCCGCGGGACATCAGGTAGAACAGCTGCTCGTCCGCGATCTTGGAGACGGTGGCCTCGTGGCCGATCTGGGCGTCGCGCTCGCCGACTTCCATGTACGGGAGCGTGTTGCTCTTCGACTCCTCGTCGAGGATCAGCGCATCGCACTGGACGTGGCTCTTGCAGCCGTAGGCACCGTCCTCGACGCGCACCAGGCCGCGGTAGGTGGTGATGCCACCGTCCTTGCTGATGCTCTTCGACACGATCTTGCTCGTGGTCTCAGGTGCGGCGTGGACCATCTTGGCGCCGGCGTCCTGGTGCTGTCCGGCGCCTGCGTAGGCAACCGACAGCACCTCGCCGGTGGCCTTCGGGCCCATCAGGTAGACGCTCGGGTACTTCATCGTCAGCCGGCTGCCGATGTTGCCGTCGATCCACTCCATGTGGCCCTCGGTTTCCACCCTGGCCCGCTTGGTGACCAGGTTGTAGACGTTCGGCGACCAGTTCTGGATGGTGGTGTAGGTGACCCGGGCACTGGGCTTGACGATGATCTCGACCACGGCGGAGTGCAGCGAGTCGTTGGTGTAGACGGGGGCCGAGCAGCCCTCGATGTAGTGCACCTGGCTGCCTTCGTCGGCGATGATGAGCGTGCGCTCGAACTGGCCGGCGTTCTCGGTGTTGATCCGGAAGTAGGCCTGCAGGGGCATCTCGCAGTTGACGCCCGGCGGGACGTAGATGAACGAACCGCCGCTCCACACCGCGGAGTTGAGCGCCGAGAACTTGTTGTCACCGGGCGGGATGACCGTGCCGAAGTACTGCTTGACGAGGTCGGGGTACTCGCGCAGCGCGGTGTCCATGTCGCAGAACAGGATCCCCTGCTCTTCGAGCTCGACCCGGTTGCGGTGGTAGACGACCTCGGAGTCGTACTGCGACGTGACGCCGGCGAGGTACTTGCGCTCGGCCTCGGGGATGCCGAGCTTCTCGTAGGTGGCCTTCATCTGCTCGGGCAGGTCGTCCCAGTCGTCGGTCTGCTCCGTGCTCGGACGCATGTAGTAGTAGATGTCCTGGTAATCCAGGTCGGGCATGTTGACGGCGAACCAGTCGGCCATCGGCTTGCGATCGAAGGTGCGCAGGCTGCGCATGCGGAAGTCGGTCATCCACTTCGGCTCGCCCTTCCACCACGAGATCTGGTCGACGACGCGGTCGTTGAGGCCCTTCTCGGACTTGAACGAGTATTCGACTTCGTCGTTCCAGCCGAGGCTGTACTTGCTGAGATCGAGATCGAAAGACGTCATCGGAGATGCTCCCAAACGGTGGTGGCGCTGCGGGTGATTTCCACTACCGCCATAGTAACAATTCGCCGCCCGGAATGGCAGGGCGTCGTCCGGAGACCTGACCCCGACCGTCCACTCGCCTGAAGACGTCAGATCAGACCGGGTCGAGCGATTCGATCCGGGCCGGCACGAACTTGTGCCATGGCGTGCCGGCCAGCGGATCACGGCGGGTGTTGTCGGTGAATTCGTTCGGCGCCGCACCGACGCGCACCAGGCGAGACTCGTCCTCGGCACTCGGCACGTCGAGGCCCATCCCGTTCGGCAGGGAGATGTGGCCGGACTGCATGACATCGCTGAACTCGACCGTGACCACGGCCGCGTGTCGAGAGGTGACGAGGCGGGCCAGACCACCGTCGGTGAGTCCGCAGCGCACCGCGTCGACGGGATGCACGCGCAACGCGCCGCCGCCGTCGCGCTTGCGCCACGTGCTGTCGCGGATGATCGTGTTCGCCGTGAACGCGCGACGCTCGCCCGCCGAGAGCACCAGCGGGAACTCATCACTGAGTCCCGTCGGGTCGACGTGCGCGAGCGAGGCCAACTCCTCGACCAACTCCTCCACGACGAGATGCACGAGGCCATCGTCATGGCCGGTCCGCCGCGCGACGTCCGCCCACTCGTCGAGCGCGAACGTCACCCCGGATGGGCTTGCCAGGATCGCGTCGAAGACCGCCTCGCCGAGCTCGAGTCCCTCGCCCGTGAACCCGGCTCGACGCACGGATGACTCGAACCCGAGGGCACAGCGGTGCGCGGCTCCCCACAGGATCGCCGCAGCGGCGGCGCCATCTGGCAGGGTCGGGCCGAGGGTGCGGTAGAGAACGATCGGGGCGAGCGCGCCGAGAACTGGATTCGCCGCAGTGGCGGCGAAGAACGCCTCGGCGAACTGGGCACGCCCCTGCTCGGCGGCAGCGCGCAGTGGCGCGAGATCCGCTGGGTCGATGGCACCGAGAGCCTCGACGAGGCGGGCGTGGATCTCTGGCTCCGGCAGCGGACCTTCGGGCGCCTCCACAACCGGCCGGCGGAGGTGGAAGACGTTGGCCGGGAACTCGAAGTTGAAGAACGTGGCCTCCCACTTCTCGTACTGCGACGGGGCCGGCAAGACGTAGTCGGCGAGACGCGCCGTCTCGGTCATCGCGACATCGATCACGACCACCAGCTCCAGCGCCTCCAGGGCCTCGCGCATCCGGTGGGTGTCCGCGAGCGAATGCATCGGGTTGCCGCTCTCGACCAGCAGAGCGCGATAGCGGGCGGGATGGTCGGTGAGGATCTCGTCCGCGAGCACGTTGCAGGGGATCAGTCCGCTGATGATGCGCGCGCCGACCACCGGGCTGACGCGCGGACTCGGACCGGGTACCTGCCGATCCGGTCTGGCGATCGCGACGAGGTTCGTCGGCGCGTACATGCCTCCCTCGACACCGAGGTTGCCGGTGAGCACCCAGACGAGCTTCTCCAGCCAGCTGTTCAGCGTCGAGTGCACGTTCATCTGCACGCCGAGGTCCTCGGCGAACGCGACGCTGCTCGCCTCGGCGATCCGACGCGTCGCGGCCCGGATCAGGTCCTCCTCCACGCCGCACCGACGTGCGTGGTCGGCGACATCGAGGCCGCCGAACATCGCCTCGATCCGGTCGACACCGTCGGCGTTCGCGTCGAGCCAGGTGCGATCGATCAGCTCTTCCTGGATCAGCACGGCCACCATCGCGGCGAGGCAGAACGCGTCGGTTCCGGGACGGACCTGCAGGTGGTAGTCGGCCAGCTCGGCGGTCTCGGTGCGACGTGGGTCGAGCACCACCATGCTGCGCGCAGGATCATTGGCGATCTCCTTCAGGACCGTGCGCGCATGCGGCAAGCCGTGCGACTGCCACGGGTTCTTGCCGACGAACACCGCGACTTCGGTGTGCTCGAAGTCGCCGCGCACCATCGCACCGAGCATCCTCCCGTTGACGAAGAACTCGCCCGTCTTCTCCTGGGCGAGGGCGCTGGACTTGTACACCGCACCGAGGGCCCGCAAGGTGGCCCCGCTGTAGCTCCCACCGAGGTGGTTCCCCTGCCCACCGCCGCCGTAGTAGACGATGCTCGGTCCACCGTAGGCATTGCGCACCGCAGCGAATCGTTGGGCCACCTCCCGGATCGCGGTGTCCCAGTCGATCTCCTCGAACGTGCCGTCGGGACGGCGACGCAACGGTGACGTCAAGCGGGGCGAGCCGTTCTGGTAGTGGTCGAGGCGCAGCGCCTTCTCGCAGGTGTACCCGCGCGACGCCGGATGCGCCTTGTCGCCGCGGATCCGCTCGAAGCGACGGCCGGTGTCACCACCGAGGCGGACTTCGATGCCGCAGTTGCACTCGCAGAGGATGCACGCCGTCTGCTGCCAGGACCCCGGTTCGACTGTCATCGCCGGATCGTAGACCCGTCAGTTGCGTGATGCAACGGATCCTGCAGTCGACGTCCGCAACCGGAGCGAGACCTCGTGAGCAGGGACGCAGCGCGGTGACCAAACCACCGCTGGCGTTGCGGCGTGTCTCCTGCAAGGGCTGCGGACATCGAGGTCCGACGAATCACCCGATCGAACCGGAGGCATCACATGAATCGATTCTCACGAGCGGCCGTCGTCGTCGCCGGCGCCGGCGCACTCACCCTCGGAGGCCTGTCCATCGGCGCCACCGATGCCGGGGCCACCGCACCAGCAACGCCGTCGGCACGCCAGGTGTTCGCCAACTCCGTCGTGCTGAACGCAACGCTGACCGCATCCGTGCCGGCCGAGACGGTCACCACGTTGCCGCTGTTCGGTGCGCCGCTGACCGTCGATGTCACGTCAGGACCCGGCGGCGCGCTGTCGAGCATCGACGTCACCCCTGCCGATGGCCTGACTGCCACCGGCGTGCGACCCAGCAAGGTTCGGTTCGTCAACGCCGACGGCACGGCCAAGGTCGAGGTCTCGAGCCAGCACGGTGGTCAGAACGTCGAGGCACGGGCTGGACAGCTCAGCGACGTGTCCGGGCCCGGCACCTGGAGCGGAGACGTCTTCGGCACCGGCACCCCGACGACGGTGCAGTTCACGACAGGCGCCGATTCCAGCGGCGCACCAACGATCACGGGCGTGACGAGCTCGGACGCCTCGGCGCAGATCGGCTCCGTCGAGGTTCGTACGCACGAGGACTCCCAGCAGGCGTCGGTGAACGTGAAGTTCACGAGCGGCATCCAGTCGCGAGTGCTCACCATCAGGGTCACCGTCGGCAACCATGACGGCGACTCCCAGGCGAAGGTGTCCGTGGCGCTCTCGCGACTGCTCGGTGCGAGCCTGCCCGCAGCGGACGTCGCTGGGCCCCAGGTCTGGAACGGTGTGCTCTGCGACGGCACGGCAGCCAGCGTCAACTACACGGTGAACGCCGACGGGTCGATCAGCGGGGCGACCGCGACGCCCGCCGCCGACATCCAGCAGCGCTCGACCAACGGGATCGGCGTGACGTTCTCGGATCACGAGCGGGTGTCGATCCGGGTCAAGGCATCGCCCGACGACGCCAACCTGCGGGTGTCGGTCGACGAGCGGATCCGCTGCGACGCGTCCGACCCGGCCGTGAACACGCCCGTGTCGACCACGATCCCCGACGATCACGGTGACGACGGTGCACCTCACGGCGCGGGCAACGACGACTCACCCAACCACGACGCCGGAGACGATCACGGCACGGATGCGTCGGTCCCGCCGAGCAGCGTGCCCGATGGTGCAGCCCCGTCGTCCACCGTCGACGACCACGGCGACGCCGGTTCGGGCTCCGGCGATGCCGCCGGCGGCCACCACGGCCCGGGCGGTGCCGCTGGTGACGACAGCGGACACGATGGCGGTTCACATGGGTGAGGCGCGGCGGCAGCGATGGCTCTGTGCAGCGATCGCGGCTGCCGCGCTCGCGGTCGGCGCGTCAGCCTGCAGCTCCGGGACATCGACCACGGAGTCGATTCCGTCGACGCCGTCCACGGTCATCGCTGCGACCACCACGCCGATTGCGACGACTGCGTCACCGGCCGACGCTGCACCGGAGACGACGGCCGTCGCTGCCTCGACCACTGTCGCGGCTCCGGTCGAGGCGGCCTCCACGACCGTGCTCACCGCACCGGCTGTCGATGGCGCGACGCAGTTGCAGGGCGCGGTCGCGGCGATGGCCGCGGGATATCACTTCACGACGACCTTGACCATCGACGGCGCGGTCGTGCTCACGGCCGATGGGGACCGTGTCGGCGACGGCACACGGCTGGCCGTGACCCAGGGCGGTGCGTCGGTGCAGTACGTGATCACCTCCGCCGGCACCTGGGTCCTTCCCGACGGTGGCGAATGGCAGGAACTCGACGGCGACGCAGCCTCCACCGACCCGATCGCCGCGTTGGCAACGCCCACCAGCGTGGCGATCTCGTCGGCATCGGGCACGGCGACCACCCTCGCGGCGACCGTGCCGGCCGCAAGCCTCGGCCTGGCCGGCGACTCACCGGTGACGATGTCCGCCACGATCGACCACGGGGCGATCACCACCGTGGGCTACAACACCACCATCGACGGCAAGGCGGCCGTGATGCAAGCGGCCATCAGCGCGGTGGTCGACTCGACGCCGGTCGTCGCGCCCATCTGACCCGCTCGCTCGGCCGCTGACGAGTCGATCCTCAGCCGGTCGAGCGGATGCGGATCCCCGGACCTGCCGTGGCCGCGGTGTGCCCCCACCGCAGCTCCTCGCCGCAGTGGGAGCACACCACGGTCGGATCGGTTTCGTGGGCGCAATCGAGGTGAGTGAGCAGCACCGGCTTGCCGTCGGGAGCCGCCCACTTGTCGCCCCACGCCATCAACGCATAGAGCACACCGACGAGGTCTTTGCCCTTGGCCGTGGCGCGGTATTCGAAGCGCTCCGGGTTGTCCTGGTACTTGTTCCGCTCGAGGATGCCGTGGTCGACGAGGGTGGCGAGGCGATCAGAGAGCACGTTGCGGGCGATGCCCAGGTCAGCCTGGATGGCGTCGAACCGACGCTGCCCGAACGAAATGTTGCGCAGCACGAGCAGCGTCCACCACTCGCCCACGATGTCCAGCGTCTGCGCGATCGAGCACGGCAGGTGGCTGACACTGCTGCGCTTCACGTGCCCGATGCTACTGGGGGCGATGCTCCGGGTGCCGGCGATCGATACCCTTGCGGCCTATGTCCAAGGTGCTCACGTCGCTGCCCGTCGGCGAAAAGGTCGGTATTGCGTTCTCCGGTGGTCTCGACACGTCGGCCGCCGTCGCCTGGATGCGCGAGAAGGGTGCACTGCCCTGCACCTACACCGCCGACCTCGGTCAGCAGGACGAAGCCGACCTGCCCGGTGTGCCCGATCGGGCCAAGGAGTACGGCGCCGAGCTGGCTCGCATCGTCGACTGCCGAGCCGAGCTGGTCAACGAAGGCTTGATCGCCCTGCAGTGCGGCGCGTTCC
The DNA here is from genome assembly GCA_025463425.1 of Ilumatobacteraceae bacterium. GTDB lineage: Bacteria > Actinomycetota > Acidimicrobiia > Acidimicrobiales > Ilumatobacteraceae > WLMZ01. The sequence goes on from JAOBWQ010000157.1 coordinate 6,852, forward strand.
ACATCACCACCGCCGGCAAGACCTACTTCAACACCACCCCGCTCGGCCGCGCCGTGACCGGCACGTTGCTCGTGCGCGCGATGCAGGCCGACGGCGTCGACATCTGGGGTGACGGCAGCACGTACAAGGGCAACGACATCGAGCGCTTCTACCGCTACGGCCTGCTGGTCAACCCGAACCTG
>JAOBWQ010000166.1 GCA_025463425.1 Ilumatobacteraceae bacterium
GGCGTCGGTCTCGGCACGGCGGCATACGCCACGTCGAGCGGCAAGATCTCGGTCATCGGCGTCGACACGGACCAGTTCGTGTCGAACCCGCAGGATGCCGCTGTCTACCTGACGTCGGTCCTCAAGCACGTCGACAACGCGGTGCTGGACACCATCACCAACATCGTCAAGACGGGCAAGCCCGGCGCGTCGTACCTCGGCACGCTCGAGAACAAGGGCGTCGGCCTGGCCGACTTCCACGACTTCGATTCGAAGATCCCGCAGGCCCTGAAGGACGAGCTGACCCAGATCCAGGCGGACCTCATCTCGGGCAAGATCAAGTCCGTCGAGAGCTGATCTCGACCACACGAAGTTGATGCCGGCCGACTGATTCGGCAGGCCTCGAAAACGGTGAGGGGTCCTTCGGGACCCCTCATCGCTTTTTCGGTTGCCAACCGCCCGAATGGCGTATTGTCCCTCGTCTGCCGTCGCCACACGAAAGGTGCTCAATGGAACTCGAGCTGCGTGGGATCACGAAGCGCTTCCCGGGTGTGGTGGCGAACGACAACGTGAACCTGACCGTGCGCGGCGGCGAAGTCCTTGCACTGCTCGGCGAGAACGGCGCCGGCAAGAGCACGCTGATGAACATCCTCTACGGCCTCTATCGGGCCGACGAGGGTGAGATCCTGATCGACGGCGAGACGGTGCACTTCACGTCGCCGCGTGATGCGATCAAGGCCGGTATCGGCATGGTCCACCAGCACTTCATGCTGGTCCCCAACTTCTCGGTGGCCGACAACGTGATCCTCGGTGTCGAGCCGACCATCTCGTTGGGGCGGATCAACCGCCGCGCGGCGCGCAAACGCGTGGCCCAGTTGTCGCGGGACTTCGGTCTCGACCTCGATCCGGACGCGCTCACCGAGACCCTCGCGGTCGGCATCCAGCAGCGGATCGAGATCGTCAAGGTGCTGTTCCGCGACGCCAAGGTGGTCGTGTTCGACGAACCCACCGCAGTGCTGACGCCGCAGGAGATCGAGGACTTCTTCCGCATCGTCGAGACGCTCACCGCTGCAGGCCGCGGCGTGGTGTTCATCACCCACAAGCTCAAAGAGGCGGGGCGGATCGCCGACCGGATCGTCGTGCTGCGTCGAGGCAAGACCGTCGGCGAAGCCGATCCGAAGACGGCCACCCCGGCCCAGCTCGCCGAGATGATGGTCGGCCGACCGGTGGAGTTGGTCGTCTCCAAGACCGAGGCCGAGGGCAGCGCGACGATGTTGAAGGTTGCCAACCTCGCCGTCACGGACCCCGAGGGTCGACTGCTCGTCAACCACGTCAATCTCGAGGTGCGCGCAGGGGAGATCGTGGGCATCGCCGGCGTGCAGGGCAACGGCCAGAGCGAGCTCGTCGAGACCCTCGTCGGGCTGCGTCGACCGATCGAGGGCACGGTCACGCTCGACGGCGTCGACATCACCCACCTCACTCCGCGCGAGCGCCACCGGTCCGGCGTCGCGCACATCCCCGAGGATCGTCAACGCGACGGCCTCGTCAGCAGCTTCTCGAACACCGAGAACCTCGCCCGCACCGGTTACTACGAGGCCCCGTTGAGCAAGGGCGTGAACATGAACTGGGAGGGCGCGCGCACCGAGGCCGAGCGCCTGGTGCGCGACTTCGACATCCGCACTCCATCGACCGAGACCACCACCGGCAAGCTCTCCGGCGGCAACCAGCAGAAGGTGATCGTCGCTCGCGAGATCAGCCGGCCGCTCAAGCTGGCAATCGCCAGCCAGCCCACCCGTGGCGTCGACGTCGGCTCGATCGAGTACATCCACCACCGACTGGTCGAGCTCCGCGACAAGGGCGTCGCCGTCCTCGTCGTCAGCACCGAGCTCGACGAGATCATGGCCCTGTCGGATCGCATCCTGGTGATGTTCGACGGCGACATCATCGCCGACCTACAACGCTCGGAGACGAGCCACAACGATGTCGGCCTGTACATGGCCGGGGCCAAAGGAGAACACATCTCGTGACCGCGGCCATCGCCTCTCCGCGACCGGCGCCCGACGCCGAACCGCGCCACTCGCCCTGGCCGCAACGCTGGATCAGCGTGCGTCTCAACGCCCTGGCGCTGCTCACCGCGCTGATCCTCTCGGCGTTGATCATCGCGATCTCCGATCTCGACAAGCTCAAGCACGGCGATGTCGGTGGGATGCTGACCAACGTCAAGGACTCCTACATCGCGCTGGCGAGGGGTGCGTTCGGCAGCCTTCGCGGCTTCAGCGAGACGATCACGTACGCGACGCCGCTGATCTTCGCCGGGCTCAGCGTGGCCGTCGCGTTCAAGGCCGGCCTGTTCAACATCGGCGCGACCGGGCAGGTGTTCGCCGGCGGTCTCGCTGCGGTGTGGGTCGGCTTCGCGATCGACATCCCGGCGGTGCCGCACATCATCCTCGCCATGGCTGCGGCGGCTGTCGCCGGCGGGTTGTGGGGTGGCCTGGTCGGGCTCCTCAAGGCGCGCACGGGAGCACACGAGGTGATCACCACGATCATGCTCAACTACGTCGCCTCGTTCGCCGTGCTGTGGTTGCTCAAGACAACCGCGTTCCAGGCTCACGGCCGCAGCGACGCCGTGTCCCGCGACGTCGCCAAGTCGGCCCGCCTGCCGTTCCTGTTCGGATTTCTTCACCGTTCATCGATCGACCTTCGCGCTCACCTCGGCTTCGTGATGGCGATCGCCCTGGCGGTGTTCGTGTGGTGGCTGCTCAAGAAGTCCAAGCTCGGCTTCCAGTTCCGCACGCTCGGCGCCAACCCCGAAGCGGCTCGGTACGCGGGCATGAACCCGGGCCGGCTGACGGTCGGTGCGATGCTCTTCGCCGGTGCGTTCGCCGGCCTCGGTGGCGGCAGCGAGATCCTCGGAGGCATCAACCAGGGCCATGCGACATCGTCGTTCGCCGGCAACATCGGCTTCGACGCGATCGCCGTCGCCCTCCTCGGTCGATCATCGCCGTGGGGCACCACGGCGGCGGCGTTGCTGTTCGGTGCGCTGCAGGCCGGTGGTCAGGAAATGCAGTTGCAAGTGCATGTACCCATCGACCTCGTGCTGGTGATCCGAGCCCTCATCGTTCTCTTCGTCGCCGCACCGTCATTGACCCGCATCATCTGGCGGCTCAAGGACGCCGGCGGCGAAGAAGGCGCACAGCTGTTCAAGGGATGGGGCTGATGAGCACACCGACCGAGGTGTACCACGAGGCACAGATGGCGGTCGGCCGCTCCCTGGAACAGATCAAACGATCGCGCAACCTGGGCATCGTCTACTTGCTCCTCGCAGCCATCACTGCGTGGCGACTCACCAGCCATGCGGGGACGGCCACGTTCAACCTGAGCGGTGGCCACTCGTTCGGCGTCGCCGCCACACCGCTCGCGTGGGTGGTTGCCGGCTCGCTGGCCGTCATGGGTGGCGTCCAGCTGGCCCGCGGCCTCGGCAAGTGGCAGACCGCTGCACTGGCAGCAGTGGCGGTGGTGTTCATCTTCACGCTGTTGGCCTGGGCCGCGGCGCCGAGCAGCTTCGCGTTCGTCGGCATGCTGTCGCAGGGTGTCACCTACTCGGCCCCGCTGATCTTCGGCGCGATGGCCGGGATCATGTGCGAGCGGTCGGGCGTGGTCAACATCGCGAT
>JAOBWQ010000176.1 GCA_025463425.1 Ilumatobacteraceae bacterium
GGTCGCCGCCGAGCGGGTACACGTGCTGGTAGTCGTGCCCGATGACGGGTCCGATCCGCTCCTTGAAGAAGGCGTCGAGGGCTCCGGCCGACGTTCCGCCGGCGCACCCGACGTCGGTGGCCACGTAACCGGCTGCGGTGGTGCGGGTCTTGTCCGCCCATGGCGACACCACCGCGGCGCCCGTGGAGGGCGCGGGGTCGGGGATCGCCCGGCTCACGTCTGCGGCAGAGCCCGAGCCGGAACCTCCCGATCCGTCTCCACCCGGCGGTACCCCGGCTGCCGTCACCGGGTCGGGGGTGGGCTGCGCCGCCGTGGTGTCGAGCGTGGTCGCCACCGGCGCCGTGGGAGTCGGGTGCACCGCTTGCGGTGCTTCGGTCGGCTGTGGTGGCAGCAGGCCCGCGGTGGTCGGGAGGTCGACTGCGCTGACGATGGTCGGCTGCACGGCCGCGATCGTGCTGGTCGTGGGCTCGACGTACTGGGCCGGATCGGCCGTGCGCAGCGAACGTTCCCGGGACGCCGACGATCGCTCGTTGGCCACGAGCAGCATCGCCATGACCACGACGAGCACGACCACCTTGGCCAGCGGACGTGCCGGCGCAGCCACCACGGGTTCGACGACGACCTGCACGCTGTGCCGGCCGTCGTCGACGGTCGGCGCGTCCGCGGTGGGCACGGCGGGAAGTGGCTCGACCGTGTCGTCGGCGGGCTGGGTCGGCTCGCCCATCAGACGAAGGTACCATCGACGCCGTCGATCTCGACCGCGCCCGATCCACCGGTCGGCGTCTCATCGCGGTGAGTCGTGGGAATGGTGACGCAATGAGGAACCGATCGGGTTGGCGGCGTGTGATCGATGAGTGGCGTCCGTCCTCCGTGCTGCGGTCGCTCGACCTCGCGCTGATCGACCCGCCCTCGCTGTGCTGCGACGACGACGAGCTGTGCCCGGCCTGCCGCGCGGAGTCGTCAGTCCACTGCTGATCCGCTGGGCCGTTCGATCCGTCGTGTGGTCGAGCCCGACCAGACGACGATCGCATCGCCGAGCGCAGATTCTCCGCCGGCCTCGGGCCGTCCGGCGATGGTGCACGGAATGCCCCGATCGTCGGCCAGGGCGACGAGGTCCTCGAGGCTGCGCACGCCGCTCGAGTCGATGAACGTGACCTGGGTCAGGTCGATGTGCAGGTGCTCAGGCCGCTCGGTGAGCGCCAGATCGCCGGCAACGGCGAACGTGCCGGCCGAGTGGAAGTCCAGCTCGCCGATGGGCACGAGGCGCGCCTCGCGGCGGTCGTGGATGATCTGGATGCTGAGGCTGACGTCGGCAACCACGCCGAGACCGAGCTTGGTGTCCACAGGATCCGCCCCTTTCCGCACGCCCGCAGGTACCCCTCAAACTCGGTGCACAAACTCACCCTGCCGACATCGCCCCCTCCTGCGACACCTGTGCGTCGATTCTTCGCACAACCTTTGCATTCGCCGGGCGGCCCCAAACGAGCGTCGCGGCGACGATGCACAGCGCCACCACGACGAACGACCCGCGCACACCGGCGATGGCCAGGAGCGGAGCCGCAAGCGCGAGTCCGGCCGGGCGCAGACCCTCACCGAGCGCGCTCACCACGCCGAACACCCGCCCCTGCACCTCAGCCGCAACAGAGTTCTGGAACGTGGTGAGAAGTGCTGTGTTCGCCACTGCGATCCCGATCCCACCGATCGCGAACACCGCAGCGCTTCCCGCAAAGGGCAGCAGGCCGGCCAGGGCCAGGCAGATGCCGAGCGCGAGCATCGGGACGAACACGGTGCGAGCCGGCGCGAACGCGGCGCTGAGGCGTCCGACGGCGAGCGCACCGACGAGGACACCCGCCGAGACGGTGACCTCGAGCACGCCGTAACCGCGCGAGCCGGTGTGGAACCGGTCGACGGCGAGGGCCACCACCAACAGCGGCAGCGGCGCAACTGCCATGTTCAGGGCTGAGGCGAGGCCGACGAGTCGCCGCAACGGGCGGTCGCGGAGCACCGATGCGATCGCCGAACGAGTGGTGTGCTCATCTCGCGCCTGCCGGGCGGCACCTGCGGGTCGCGGCACCCGGGCGCGAGCGATGAACGCCGCCGACCAGGCAAAGGTCGCCGCGTTGACGACCAGCACCGTGCCGACCCCGAACGATGCGATCAGCAGACCACCGACGAGCGGACCAGCAAGTCCGCCGACGGCCGAGTTGGCCATGTTCAACCCGTTCGCCGCGGGGCGGTGCTCGGGCTCCAGCAGCGACGGGACAGTCGCGGCGTAGGTGGGGTCGAACACGGCCGTCGCGATCGCGGCCAGACCCACCATCGCGCACACCAGCCAGGCAGCGCTGTGGTGATCGATGATCATCACCGCGAGCACAGACACGATGAGGAGACGGGCAGCGTCGGCGGCAAGCATCAGCTGGCGCCGATCGAACCGGTCCGCCAGCCAGCCCCCGAACGGCGAACCGATGATCGCCGGCAGCATCGTCGCCAACGCCACCGCCGTGAGCCGCCCGTTGCCTCCCGTCTGGCGGGCCCACCACAACAGCGCGATGCGCTGCATGCCATCGCCCACCACGGACACGACCTGGCCGGTCCAGATCAAACGGAAGTTGCGCGAGACACGAAGCACCATGCGGCCATCGTCGGGGACAGCTCTTTCGAGATCTAGACTCGACTTCGAAGGAGGTCGGGGATGACGAGCGACGGAGTCTGGCCGGCGCAGTTCGAGATCACCGATCGGGCGGCGGTGCTCGTCCTCTCGGATCTACGTGCGCTGCGCTACCTCACGCCGTTCCTGCTCGGCGCGCACACCCTGACGTCAGCAGCCGAGCTGCTGCAACGCCCCCCGTCCACCGTCGCCTACTGGATCCCCCGCTTCGTGCGCGTCGGGTTGCTGGTGCACCTCGGCGATCAGCAGCGAGCAGGCATGCCCATGCCGCGGTACCGAGCGCCGGGCCGCCAGTTGGTCGTGCCGTTCGGTGCGCTTCCGGTGGAACGGCGCGCCCTTCTGCTCGACGGCGGGCGGATGCGCGTCCTGCGCCAGTTCCTCGACGGACTCGACGAAGCGGTCGAGCGTGACGCTTCGCTCTCGCTCGGGTTCTCCTCCGACGCACCGCACAGCTTCGCGGTCGAGATGGTCGAGTCCGATGCGGAGCGAGCCGTGCGCGGGTACACCGATGCCTGGATGTCGGTGCGGCTGACTGCGGACGACGCACGGCAGTTCAGTCGCGACCTCGAAGCCGTGATCGAGCGCTACGTCGCCCGCGACGTCGGCCGCCGCGACCGCGGCAAGCGTTACCTCGTCCACGCCGGCATCGCGCCCGAACCAAAGGTGCGCTGGAGGTCGGCGAACGACGAGGTGCCGTAGATCATCAGCCCGCAGAACGAACTGTGTACGTGAACGCTCCTCCAGGGATCGATCCCGTACGCGGTTCGAGCGAACCCTCGATCGGACTCAGACGGCGTGGAACGCGGACTTCAGGGTCGGCCGCTCGCTGGAGGTGCCGACCACGCCGTCGTCGACCAGCTTGACGAGGTGAGCGAACACGCTGCGCCCGGCCGCCTTGTGCAGCTCCTCGCGCACGTCGGCGTACAGCACCGCGACCATCGCCTCGATCGTGGTCGACCCGGCACGCACCTCCGCCAGCACCTGGCGCTCGCGCTCGAGCCGATGGGCGAGGTACGCGTCGAGGAACGGGGCGGTGTCAGTGATCGGGTTGCCATGGGTGGGCCAGAGCGTGGCGTCGTGACGGCCGGCGACCTTGGCCAGCGAGTCGACATACGCGCGCATGTCGCCGTCGGGCGGCGACACCACCGTGGTGCTCCACCCCATCACGTGATCGCCGGTGAACAGCGCATGCTCGGCCTCCAAGCTGAAGCAGAGGTGGTTCGAGGTGTGCCCCGGCGTGTGGACGGCGCGCATCGCCGCACCGCCGATCTCCGCGACGACATCACCGTCGGCCGCGACGACATCGGGCACGAACGCGAGGTCGATCGATTCCTCGACCTTCACGTCGGACTCGTCATCGTCGGGATCGACCGCCCCGTGCGGGCCGAACGCGACGGTGGGCGCACCGGTCTCCTCGCGCAGCCAAGCGGCAAGCGGCGAATGATCGGCGTGGCAGTGGGTGACGAGGATCGCGCGCACTCGTTCGCCGCTCAGTTCGGCGGCGAGCGCGTTGCGGTGGGCGTCGAGCGTCGGGCCGGGATCGATCACCACGACGTCACCGTGGCCGACGATGTAGGTGCCGGTGCCGCGGTAGCTGTACTTGGTCGGGTTGTCGGCGATGATCCGGCGGACGAGCGGCGACACCTGTTCGACGACGCCGTACTCGAAGTCGTCGAGCGGCGGGACGAACGGGATCGGATGGACGGCGGCCACGGTCAGCCCCTCTGGTCCAGCGCGCCGGCGATGGCGGTGACGGCACCGACCTCGTGACCGTGGCCGAGGATCGGCTCGTGCACGACGCGGCTCACGTTCGTCACATCGACGCCGAGCCGACGCAACGCCTCGACCACGACGGGAGCGCAGGCGCGATGGCTGCCGTCGGCGATCTTCACGGCTACGGCGCGACCGTCCGGGAGCGCTGCAGCGAACACCGCCTCGGCACCGTCCTTGGCGACCAGCCCGGGCACGCCGCGCATGAACTGGGTGGCATCGCGAGCGCCGCCGCCGACGAGGTCCGGGTGGGTGCTCATCGCCGCCGCGACGCGGGCCGCCGCCGAGTCCTCCGGCGCGGTCGCGATGTTGCGGAACGCCCGGGCCAAGCCGACGAGCGACATCACGTGTGCCGGCGCCCCGCAACCGTCGACGCCGATGTGGCCGAGCGGTTCCTCGGTCAGCGCCGGGAACGCCGAGTCGATCGCGCGCTGCAGCGGGTGCTCGGCATCGAGGTACCCGGCGAGCGGCCAGCCGTTGATCGCGCACGTGACGAGCATGCCGCTGTGCTTGCCACTGCAGTTCTGCAGAATCGACGCGCGCCCGCCACCCGCGCGGAGCACCGCCGACCGAGACACTTCGTCGAGTGGCAGATCCGGTGTGTTGTCGAGCTGCGCCTCGTCGATGGACGCGCCGGCCAGGATGCGGCGCACACCGTCGATGTGCTTCGGCGTGCCGTCGTGGCTGGCGCACACCAGGGCCAACAGGTCCGGCGGGAGATCGAGACCGCACCGCAGCATCCCCAACGCCTGGATCGGCTTGTTCGACGACCGGGGGTAGATCAGCACGCCGGGATCACCGGCGGCGAACGCGACCGTGCCGTCGGCCGCGAGCGCAACGACCGCGCCGAAGTGCATCGACTCGGGCATACCCGAGCGCGACGTCTCCGCCAACGGCACGAACGAGTCGGCGCGGTGGATGCTCACGCCGACCCTGCGATTGCACTGGCCAACGACGACGCGAGGTCGCCACGCGGCTTGACGACGATGTGCTCCAGGCCGAGCCACGTCGCCATCAGACGGAGCTCCTCGACCAGCTCGGGCACGATCACTTCGTCGGGCACACCCGGTTCTGCGTAGGCACCCTGCACGAGCAGCGTTCTGCTCTGGCGATCCGACTTGAGGTCGAAGCGGCCGACCAGCTCGTCGCCGAGCAGGAACGGCAGGACGTAGTAGCCGTAGATCCGCTTCGGCTGGGGCACGTAGATCTCGATCCGGTAGTGGAAGCCGAACACCCGCTCGGTGCGCTCGCGGTTGAACACGAGCGAATCGAACGGGCTCAGCAACGCGCGGGCGGAGACGCGGCGCGGGCGGCGGGCGTCGGGATGGATGTAGGCCGGCTTGGCCCAGCCTTCGACCGTGACGGGCAGCAGCCGACCGTCCTCGACCAGCTCCTCCACCAGCGGGCGGGCATCGAGCGGCTTCTGGCGGTGGTAGTCGGCGAGATCACCCAGCGTCGCCACGCCGTGGTGCTTGGCGGCCAGCACGAGCAGCTCCTTGCGCGCATCGTGCTCGTTGGGCACCGGGTGGTCGAGCGCGGAGCGCGGGATCCAGCGTTCGGTCAGCTCGTACAGCCGGGCGAAGTCGTTCGGACGCCGGCGGGCGGTCAGCTTGCCCGACCAGAACAGGTGCTCGAGCGCGATCTTGGCGTCGTCCCAGTCCCACCAGGTGCCCTTCGGCCCGACCCGCGCGTTGAACTCGCCGGACGCCGACGGCCCGTTCATGTCGACGCGTGCGAGCACCTCTTCGAGGAACTCGGGGCGACGCTCCTTGAGTCGCTGGACATCACCCCACCGGTGCTCGCGATCCATCTTCCAGCGGTACAGGTGGTAGTGGTCCGTCGGCACGTGGCTGGCCTCGTGGACCCAGTACTCGAACAGCGCTCCGGCCGCAGCGGCCTCGTCGATGAGCGTGCGCGGGTGTGCGCCGAGTCGCGCGAACAGCGGCAGCTCCTGGCTGCGGACGAGCACGTTGACGGAGTCGATCTGGATGAGACCGATCTGCTCGATCACCTTGCGCAGGTGGCGCTGGGTGACCTTGCCGGTCGGACGAGGATCGGCCAACCCCTGCGCGGCGATCGCCATCCGCCGCGCCTCGGACGCGGAGATGTCCGCTCTCGTTCGGCCGGACGCGGCGCTGGACGTGGTGGGGCGGGCCACTGCGTCGGGCCGCTGGATCAGTCGTCGGCGACGGTGATGGTGATGCCGTTGATGACCACGTCGTCGACCGGGCGATCGCCACGCGCCGTCTTCACGCTCTGCATCGTCTCGAGCACGTCGAGACCCTTCACGATCTGACCGAAGTGGTTGTACTGCGGCGGCAGGCCGACACCGCTGGGACCACTGATCAGGAAGAACTGGCTGCCGTTGGTGTTCGGGCCGGCGTTGGCCATCGCCACGGAACCGAGCTGGTAGCGCTGCTTGACGGGCTCGTCGGCGAACTTGTAGCCGGGGCCGCCGGTGCCGGTGCCGGTGGGGTCGCCGCCCTGGCACATGAAGCCGTTGATGATCCGGTGGAAGATGACGCCGTCGTAGTAGTGGTGCGCGGCGAGGAACACGAAGTTGTTCACGGTGCCCGGAGCATTGATCGCGTCGAGCGCGATCACGATGGTGCCGAGCGAGGTCTCCATCGTCGCGGTGTAACGCTTCGACGGATCGATCCCCATCTCGGGGGCCTCGGGGAACTTCTGGGTCTTCGGCGCGGAGCCGTCGAGCGCTGGGAATGGGTAAGCCATGCCCGGCAGGTTACTCCGCGGGCTGAGAAGTCGACGTGGCCGTCGGGTCGCTCGGGTCGTTCGGCGCGTCGCCAGTGGCGTCGGCGGACGAGTCACCGGAGTCGAGCATCGTGACTGCGTCGACGGCCTTCCCGATGACGTGATCGGCCACGTTGCGGACGGCCTCCAGCGGTGCGACATCGAGCAACGTGTCCTCGAG
>JAOBWQ010000183.1 GCA_025463425.1 Ilumatobacteraceae bacterium
TCGCCGCTACCGGCTTCGTCGACCGTCCAACCTTCGTCCTCCAGGGCCAGCTTGACCGCCGTGCGGATGCGCTCGTCGTCCTCGACCGTCAGAATTCTGGTACCCACGCGATGGAGCATAGGCCGGGTGAGTCGGCGGGGGAGGTTGGGTGCGTCCCGGGACCCTGGCTCAGCGTGCGCTGGCGGCGGCGATGAGTGCGCGCATCGGCTCGAACAGCGCTGGATTGGACACCAACACCTCGGCAGGGCGCACCCGGCCACCGGTGAAGTCGCCGGTGATGCACCCGGCCTCGCTGGCGATCAGCACGCCGGCCGCGAGGTCCCACGCGCCCAGGCCTTCCTCGAAGTAGGCGTCGACCCGGCCGGCGGCGACCGAGCAGAGGTCGGGGGCAGCCGCGCCGAGACGGCGGATGTCGCGGATCTCGCCGATCATGCGCGCGATGCGTGCGGCCTGGACGACGCGCACGTCGCGTGAGTAGTTGAACCCGGTGGCGACGAGTGCCTGGCCGAGGTCCGTGGTGGTCGAGCAGTGGATCGGCGCACCGTCGAGCGTCGCGCCCTCGCCCCGAGCCGCGCTGAACAGCTCGCGTGTGGCCGGCACGTAGACAGCGCCGGCGAGCGAACCGTGCTCGTCGACCGCGGCGATCGACACGGCATAGCCGGGCAGGCCGTACATGAAGTTGGTCGTGCCGTCGATCGGATCGATCAACCACTGGATGCCGCTCGTGCCGGCATCCGCAGTGCCTTCCTCGCCGATGATCGCGTCGTCGGGACGGGCGGTTCGGATCGCCCCGACGATCAACTGCTCGGAGGCCCGATCGTGCTCGGTGACCATGTCGGTCGGCGTCGACTTGGTGTCGATGGTTCCGGTGCCGGCGCGTCGGGCCTCGAACACCATCGTGCCGGCACGCACCGCGAGGTCCTCGGCGAGGCGACGCAGGACGGAGGCCGTTGTCGGTTCAATGGGCTCGGACGTCATCGGCGGGTGCTGCTCCGGCGGTCCTCGATCGTCTTCCACTCACCGACAGCACGCAGCACGAGGATCGCGACGATGCTCATCCCGATCGCCGCGGTGACGGCACCGATGAACGCGCCGAGGCCGCGGCCGACCCCGCACTGGCCGTCGCACTGCACGCGGACCAGGCTGTAGCCGATCAGCCCGCCGGCCAGGCCGCCGAGCAGGATGGCCGCGAACGCTGCGGCGCGAGCAGCGGGGGAGGGCAGCGCCGAGAGTGGTCGGTCGTCGAGATCGGGATCATCGGGCACGCGTCAAATCTAGGGGCCGAGGGGGTGCCGGCGGCGTTTGCCGGGCCGAGCGGCGTGAGCCGTAGGCTGGCCGTCGTGCGTGCCGTGGCGATCGTGCCGACCTACAACGAGGCGCAGAACATCGAGGCGATGATCACGTCGATCCGTGAGCACGCACCCGCCACCGGCATCCTGGTCGTCGACGACAACAGCCCCGATGGCACCGGCGACCTGGTCGAGAAGATGATCGAGACCGTGCCGGACCTGCAGCTGCTGCGCCGCACGAGCAAGACCGGACTCGGTGGCGCCTACCGGGCCGGGATGCGCCAGGCGATCGACGACGGCGCCGAGATCTGCATCCAGATCGACGCCGACTTCTCCCACGACCCGGTGATGATCCCCGCGCTGGTGTCGGCCGTCGAGCACGGCGCCGACCTCGCTCTCGGGAGTCGGTACGTGCCTGGTGGTGTCACCGAGAACTGGCCGCGCAAGCGTCGCGCGCTGTCGCGCTGGAGCAACCGCTACGCGACGGGCGTGCTGGGCCTGGCGGTCAACGATGCGACGGCCGGCTACCGCGCCTATCGCAGCACCGCACTCGTCGAGCTGATGGACTTCGAGAGCGTGCGCGCCGAGGGCTACGGGTTCCAGGTCGAGATGACGCATCGGCTGGTCCGTGCCGGCGGCAAGATCGTCGAGATCCCGATCACCTTCCGCGACCGCACCAAGGGCCAGTCGAAGATGTCGCAGGGCATCATCCGCGAGGGGTTCGTGATGGTGCTCGCGCTGTGGATCAAAGACCGGGCCGGCCGCCGGGAACGGCGTCACCTGGGTCGGTGACGCGCCGCTGAGGTTTGGCGCCGCCCCGTGCGAGACTGGGGACATGCGTTCGTTCCGTGTCGGCGGTGGTCTGGTGGTGGTCGACAACCAGCTGCTGCTGGCTGCCAATCGACGCCGTCAGGGCACGCTGGAATGGACGCCTCCGGGCGGCGTCATCGACGATGGCGAGTCCGTCACCCAGGGCATCTCCCGTGAGGTCCACGAGGAAACCGGCCTGCACGTGCCGAAGTGGCACGAATGCCACTACACCGTCACCGTCTCGGCGCCGGACATGGGGTGGGAGATGACGGTCGAGTCCTGGTTCTCGCCCGTGGCCCACGGCACGATCGCGCTCAACGATCCGGACCGGATCGTCGAGCAGGCGATGTTCGTCGACCTCCACGACGTCGAGGGGCTCCTCGGCGACTCGCCACCTTGGGTGCGCGTCCCGGTGCTCGACTGGCTCGGCCTCGGGATGCAGCCGATGCACTCCTACGACTTCCGCGTCTACGGCGCCGACCGCGCCACCGCCCGGATCGAGCAGAGGTCGCCGTGAGATCACCGGGCGCCGGGCGCACGGTCCTGCACGTCGACATGGACGCGTTCTTCGTGTCGGTCGAGCTCCGGCGCCGCCCCGAGCTGCGCGGCAAGCCGGTCGTGGTCGGGGGCACCGGACCACGCGGCGTCGTTGCCGCAGCGTCGTACGAAGCTCGTCGCTACGGCGTGTTCTCGGCCATGCCGGGTGCGATCGCGCGCCGGCTCTGCCCTGATGCGATCTTCCTCTCCGGTGACCACGAGCTGTACTCCCAGGTCAGTCGCGACGTGCACCGGATCTTCGACGAGGTGACACCGGAGGTCGAGCCACTCGCGCTCGACGAGGCGTTCCTCGACGTCACCGGCAGCCTGCGTCTGCTCGGCGAAGGTGTGGTCATCGGCCAGTACCTGCGCGACCGGGTGCAGAGCGAGCTCGACCTCTCGTGTTCGGTCGGCGTCGCGCCGAACAAGTTCATCGCCAAGCTGGCGTCGGTTGCCGCCAAGCCGAAGGCGCTTCCGTCCGGCGTGATTCCCGGCGCCGGCGTGTTCGAGGTGCGACCCGGCGAGGAGCTCGCGTTCCTGCACCCGCTGCCCGTCCAGAAGCTGTGGGGCGTGGGTCCGGCGACGCTGGAGCGGTTGCAGCGCCTCGGTGTGGGCACCGTCGGTGACCTCAACGCCCTCGGCGAGCAGACGCTGGTGGCCGCACTCGGCAAGGCGTCGGGTCGGCACCTGTACGCGCTGTCCAGGGCGGAGGACGACCGCGCCGTCGAGACCGAGCGGGCCACGAAGTCGATCGGGCACGAGGAGACGTTCGCCCGCGACCTGCACGACCTGGCGGATCTGCGCACGGAGATCGTCCGGCTCAGTGATGCGGTCGCCGCTCGGCTCCGCGCGTCCGGACTGGGGGCGCGGACGCTGACCCTCAAGGTGCGCTTCGCCGGCTTCGTGACGATCACCCGCTCGACCACGCTCCCGTCCGGCATCGCCACCGCCGACGCCATCCAGCGCGCCGTCGGGCCGTTGCTGGACCGGATCGATCCCACGCCAGGCGTACGTCTGCTCGGCGTGCACGCCAGCAACTTTGCCGAGCCGGCCGAGCAGCTGCAGTTCGACGACCTCTTCGCTGCGGCCGGCGCAGCGTCGCCCGCGCCGGCGGCCGCGGACTGGACCGACGCCTCGGCCGCGATCGACGCGATCCGCGAGCGCTTCGGCAGCACCGCGATCGGACCCGCCAGCACCGTCAGCGCGAACCGGAGTGGTCTGAGGCTGGTCCGCCGTGGGGCCCAGCAGTGGGGGCCGGATCACGATGCACCGGCCTGATCGGGGTCACGACCTGCGATCGCGCCCGGTTCTGGTGCTGCCCGGTGCGCGAACGGCCTACACTCGCGCGAGTCCGACTCGGCGCGTTGTCAGAACCTGTGGGACGTGAGAAACTACCTCCGAGCCCGCAACCGTGGGTCGGCCCTGCAAGGAGAACTCTGATGCCGCTCTCCGAAGAGGAACAACGAATCCTTCGGCAAATCGAAGAGCAGCTGCAGGCCGATCCCTCCTTCGCGCTCAAGGTCAACACGCGTAGCCATCAGGGCGTGTCGCGGCGTCGTCTCGTCTGGTCGATCCTCGCCCTGATCGCGTCGCTCGCCGTGGCCATCGCCGCGCTGCAGATCAGTGCGTGGCTGTCGTTCCTCGCCTTCGTGGCGATGGTCGTTTCCGGCGTGGTGCTGGAACGCGAGCTCACCGCTCGCGGGCGTGACCAGTTGAGCCGGATCCCCGACGAACTGCGTCGGCGGGCCGGACGTTCCACCGACAGCCACTGACGACCGATGGACCCACCGGGTCCAGCGTGGCAGCCCGGTGCGTGGCCTCAGCGGCGTCAGTGGATGGAGAGTGCTGCGGCGCGACGCGGATCGAACAGGGAGATGGCCCGTTCACGTGGGCCGAGCCTGCTGCGGATCGCTCCGATGATGTCCGCTGACTGCTGCTCGCAGCGGTGCGCCGTACCGTCGTCGCCTACTTCGCCGTAGATCGCGGCCGTCGCGTCGCGCGCCAGCTGGTCGAGGGTGCGCTTGTCGATGCCCGTCATCCGCTCGACGCGGCGGGAGTGCTCGATCGGTGTCTCGCCGACGTTCGGGCCGAGGTCGATCAGTTCGAACGCTCTGGCCGTGCGCTCCCAGCTGGCCCGGATCCGTCCGGCCGGGCCCGGTGGTGTGCGACGGTTCGCCAGGGCGCGCAGCACGCGGGGGAGCGCGAACGCCCACAGGGCGGCGAACGCGATCACGAGGAGCACGATGAGGGT
>JAOBWQ010000210.1 GCA_025463425.1 Ilumatobacteraceae bacterium
AGGGCGGTCTTGCGGCGGGCGAGCTCCGCGGTGGCGTCGTCGACGGCGGCGGTGGCCTTGGTCTGCGCAGTCTCCGCAGCGCGCACCTCTTGCTGGAGCCGCAGCCGCTCCGCACGGACCATCGCGCGCTGGGCGGCGGCGGTCGCCGGGTTCGGCTTCGGCGGTGGCACGACCGACAGGTGTGATGCGTGCACCTTGTTCGGCGGAGTCGGCGCCGCAGCCGACGCGGCCGCCTTCGGCCCCTTCGCCGCTGCCGGAGGTGCGGCCTTCACTCGGGACGGCGCGGGATCAGGCGCGCCCGGGAAGAACTCGTCGGGAGCGACCAGCGCTTCCGAGCCGATCACGCCGGCCACGAGCAGGGCAGGCTCGGCGTTGCTGACGAGGTCGCGGAGGATCGCATTCAGATCGTCGCGTTGGGCCTCGCCGTTACCGCCATCGGTGCTGAGCAGTCGGACGGCGGCGTCGGAGGTCACGCCGACCGCTTGGCGCAGCTCGTTCGTCGCGCTGCGCAGGCCGGTTGCGTCACCACCGATCGCTGCGGACTGCGCCTGCTGGGCTGCGTGGATTGCTGCCGCCAGCCGGCCGACGACGTCGGGCTCGGTGCGCGCCAGCTGGTTGAGAGCCCACTCCGCCAAACGAGGGCGCCGCAGCTTCGCGACCACGGCCGCGCCCTCGGCATCACCATCGGCCTTCAGTGCCTTGGCGAGCTGGTTGCGGCTCGCGGTGAAGTCGCCCGGCGGCAGTGCGTACAGGTCGCGGGCTGCCTCGAGCACGTCAGCCCACGCCGACCACGGCGTCGCGGAGATCCTTGGCCAACATGCTCACCAGCACCCCGTACGGCGTCTCCTGCTGGCCGACCTCGACGAAGCCGAGTCGCTCGTGGAAGCGCAGCGATCCGTCGTTGCGGGGCCGCAGGTTGACCTCGCAGAGCAGCCACGGCGTCCCGGCGATGCGCTCCTCGACGGCGGCGTAGATCGCCGCGCCGATCCCGAAGTTCCGCGCGGCGGGCGAGACGACGATCCGGTCGAGGTAGGCGAACTCCTCGTAGCGGGCGCAGAACCACAGGTAGTTCACGCTCTGGTAGTCGGCGCCTGGTCCGAAGTTGACGCAGAACCCGACGATCTCGCCGTCGTGCTCCACGACGAGCGAGAGCAGCGAGGCGTCGACGAGAGCGGTCATCTTGGCGAGGTCGGCCTCGCTGACCGCCGGAACTGCTTCGTTGTTCATCGTGACGCAGGTCGCCAGGTCGTCGGGCCGGAGCGGGCGGATGTCCATCACCCCGACACTACGACGGCACCCCGCGCCGCAAAGCAGGCGTTCGACGAGCGCCCCAGCTGGGTATCCTCGTGCACGATGACGGCCGGGGATGAAGCATCAGCGAACGCGGGCGCGCCCGTCGCGCCGTTGATCCACGCATCCGGACTGCGCAAGCAGTTCGGTGACTTCGTCGCAGTCGATGGCATCGACTTCGATGTCCAGCCAGGTGAGGCCTTCGGCTTCCTCGGCCCGAACGGCGCCGGGAAGTCGAGCACGATGCGGATGATCGGCTGCACCTCACCCACGTCAGGGGGCACGCTCCAGCTGTTCGGCCTCGATCCCGCCAAGGACGGTCCGGCGATCCGTCGTCGGCTCGGTGTCGTGCCGCAGATGGATTCGCTCGACAACGAGCTCACCGTCGAAGAGAACCTCGTCATCTACGGCCGCTACTTCGACCTGTCCCGGGCGGAGGCTCGCCGGCGGGCCAAGGACCTGCTCGACTTCGTCCAGCTGACCGACCGCGCGACGAGCCGAGTCGAACCTCTGAGCGGGGGGATGAAGCGACGCGTCACGATCGCCCGCTCGCTGATCAACCAGCCGGATCTGCTGCTGCTCGACGAGCCGACCACCGGGCTCGACCCGCAGGCACGGCACATCCTCTGGGACCGCCTGTACCGGCTCAAACAGCAGGGCGTCACGCTCGTGCTGACCACTCACTACATGGACGAAGCCGAGCAGCTCTGCGACCGGCTGGTGGTGATGGATGCCGGCAAGATCGTCGCTCAGGGCTCGCCGCGGCAGTTGATCGACGAGCACGCCACGCGGGAGGTCCTGGAGCTGCGGTTCCGCGCCGGATCGAACGCCGAGAACGAGCAGTACGCGGCCGGCGTCGGTGATCGACACGAGGTCCTGCCCGACCGGATCCTCGTCTACGCCCACAACGGCGACGAAGCGTTGGCGAAAGCGATCGCCAACGGCGCCCAGCCGGAGAGCGCGCTCGTGCGGCGTAGCACGCTCGAAGACGTCTTCCTCCGCCTGACCGGCCGCACCCTTGTCGAATGACGAGCGTCGAGTGATGAGCACCGAGTGAAGGACGCAGCGTCATGAGCACGCCCGCGCCGTTACGTGTGTTCGAGTGGAAGCTCGCCGTCTACCGCCAGGTGTGGAAGGCCAACTTGCTGACCTCGCTGTTGCAGCCGATCCTCTACCTCCTCGCGATGGGCCTCGGTGTCGGCGCGCTCGTCAACAAGAACGGTGGGAGCGCGAGGTTGCTCGGCGGCGTGCCGTACATCGCGTTCGTCGCGCCCGGCCTGCTGGCGACGACGGCGATGATGGTCGGCGCGATCGAGAGCCTGTGGCCGGTCCACGACGCGATGAAGTGGGGACGGCAGTACGAGGCGATGTCGGCGACACCGCTGGAGCCGTCGGACATCGTCGCCGCGCACGTGCTGTGGTTGATGTTCCGCACCGGTACGGCCGCCGCCGCGGTGGCTGCGGCGATGGCATTCTTCCCCGACGTCCGCTCGTGGGGGCTGATCGCAGCGATCCCAGCGGCGATGCTCAGCGGCGTCGCGCTCGGCATGCCGCTGTCGGCGTGGGCGGTGTCGCGCGAACGGGAGATGTCCTTCCCGATCATCCAGCGCTTCATCATCGTGCCCCTGTTCCTCTTCGGTGGCGCCTTCTTCCCGTTGTCGCAGTTGCCGATCGGCATCCGCATCATCGGCTACGTGAGCCCGCTGTGGCATGGGGTCGAGATGTGCCGGTCGTGGGTCAGCGGCACGCACATGACCGCGCTTGCCGCCCTCGGCCACGTCGCCTACCTCGCGGTGTTCGTCGTCGTCGGCGCGGTGATCATGCGTCGGCTGGCCAAGGAACGGCTGTTCGCGTGACGATCCTCGATCCCGCCAGCGCGCCTGTCCGTGCGCCGCGCGCCAGCGCCGGCTTCCCGCTGCTGCGCATCCTGCCGCCGGTCGTGCGCATCTCCCGCCGCCCGCACCGGATGGTCGAGCGTCAGTTGATGTGCTACCGACGGACCTGGCCGATCCTGCTGTCGGGGTTCTTCGAGCCGCTGTTCTACCTGCTGTCGATCCGCGTCGGACTCAGCAAGCTGGTCGGCACGATCTCCGTCGACGGGCATGTCCTGTCGTACGCCGAGTTCGTCGCCCCGGCGATGATGGCCGCGAGCGCGATGAACGGCGCGGTCTACGACAGCACGATGAACGTGTTCCACAAGTTGAAGTACGCGCGTGTGTACGACGCCGTGCTCGCGACACCGATGACGGTCGGCGATGTCGCGCTCGGCGAGATCGTGTGGGCACTGATCCGCGGCCTGCTGTACTCGACGGCGTTCCTGGTGACGATGGCCGTGCTGGGCCTGACCAGTTCGTGGTGGATCCTCGCCAGCGTGCCGATCTGCGTGCTGATCGGGTTCGCGTTCGCAGCGGTGGGCATGGCCTGCACGTCGTACATGCGCGGCTGGACAGACTTCGAGTGGGTCGCCACGGTGACGATGCCGCTGTTCTTGTTCTCGGCCACCTTCTACCCGCTCGCCTCGTACGGGCGGTGGGGATGGGTCGTGCAGCTCTCGCCGTTGTATCACGGGGTTGCCTTGGTGCGGGCCGCCAACGCAGGAGTCGTGTCGTGGGGAATTGTCGGACACGTCGCATTCCTCCTTACGATGGCATTCGCCGGTTTGTGGGTCGTGTCCCGCAGGCTGCAGTTCCTCCTGCTGAAATGACCCGCAAGCTCCGTGACGATCACCCCGCAACCTTCGCCTGACGCATCCCTCGACCGGCCGTACGACACCGTCATCTTCGATCTCGACGGCACGCTCTCGGACTCCGCCCCCGGCATCGTCGCGTCGCTCCACCACGCCTACGACATGCTCGGCCATCCCAAACCGGCCGATTTCGTGCCGTTCATCGGTCCGCCGTTCGAGATCGCGTTCCGCAGCGAGGGCTTCACCGAAGAGCAGATCGTCGACCTCCTCGGTGTCTACCGCGAGCGCTACTGGAACACCGGTGCGTTCGAGAACTCGATCTATCCGGGCATCGACGACGTGCTCACCCAGCTCGCGGCGCAGGGCTACCGGCTCGCGATCGCCACGTCGAAGCCGGAGGAGACTGCGCTGCGGATCCTCGAGCACTTCGGCTACATCGAGCGGTTCGAGATCATCGGCGGCGCGACGTTCGACGCCACCCGCTCGACCAAGAGCGCCGTCCTCGACTACGTCCTCGGACAGCTCGGCCCCTGCCGGCCGATCATGATCGGCGACCGCCACCACGACGTCGAAGGCGCGCGCGAGCACGGCATCGACTGCATCGGTGTCCGGTGGGGCTACAGCCTCGACGACGAGCTGGAGCGTTACGGCGCGCGCTGGGTCATCGACACCCCGAGCGAGATCCTCGCGATCGTCGCGGGCAGGGTGCCTTCGTGACGGGCACGCCGGAGGACGAAGCGTCCCGCCGGCGCACGTTCGCGATCATCAGCCACCCCGACGCCGGCAAGACCACGCTCACCGAGAAGTTCCTCCTGTACGCGGGCGCGGTCGTCGAGGCCGGCTCGGTGAAGGGCAAGGGTGGCCAGCGCGCGGCCACCAGCGACTGGATGGACCTCGAGCAGAAGCGCGGCATCTCGATCACGTCGGCGGTGATGCAGTTCGAGTACCGCGGCTGCGAGATCAACCTGCTCGACACCCCCGGCCACCGCGACTTCAGCGAGGACACCTACCGCGTCCTCGCAGCCGTCGACGCCGTCGTGATGGTGCTCGACTCGGCCAAGGGCATCGAGCCGCAGACGCTCAAGCTGTTCGAGGTCTGCCGGGCGCGCAACCTGCCCGTGATCACGTTCCTCAACAAGTTCGACCGGCCGGTGCTGGACCCACTCGAGCTGCTCGACGAGATCGAGTCGAAGATCAACCTCCGCCCGACGCCCGTCACGTGGCCGGTCGGCGACGCAGGCGACTTCCGCGGCGTGATCGATCGTCAGCGCGACGTGTTCGTCCGCTTCA
>JAOBWQ010000224.1 GCA_025463425.1 Ilumatobacteraceae bacterium
CGCCAGGCGATGGCCCCGACCCAAGGTGCGCACTGCTCGTTCGAGTTCGTGTACTTCAGCCGCCCGGACAGCGAATGGGACGGCCGCAACGTGCACCACGTGCGGCAGCGCCTCGGTGAGGAACTGGCGGACGAGTGGCCGGCCGATGCCGACGTCGTCGTGCCCGTGCCTGACTCCTCGATCCCGGCAGCGATCGGCTACTCCCGCCGCAGCGGCCTGCCGTACAACGACGGCCTGATCAAGAACCGCTACATCGGCCGCACGTTCATCGAGCCCACGCAGGCGATGCGCGAGCGGGGCGTGGCGTTGAAGTTCAACGCGCTCGGCGCCAACCTGGCCGGTAAGCGGGTCGTCCTGATCGACGATTCGCTCGTGCGCGGCACCACTGCCGGTCCGCTCGTCGCCCTGCTGCGCAACGCCGGTGCCAGCGAGGTGCACATGCGCATCACCTGCCCGCCGATCACCCACGCCTGCCACTTCGGCGTCGACATGGGCCACGACGACGAACTGATCGCAGCCCGGCTCACCGTCGACGAGATCCGCCAGCGGATCGGCGCTGACTCGCTCGCGTTCTTGTCGCTCGACCGGATGATGCACGCCATCGCCAGCGAGTCCGGCTACTGCAACGCTTGCTTCACCGGCGCATATCCGATCGAGGTCGGCGAGGCCCAGGGCAAGCTCGACTTCGAGGGTGTGCTTGCGTGAGTGAGGACGTCGAGACTGCTCCCGACCGTGATCGGAGCGAGCTCGAACAGGTCGCCGAGACGACACGGGGCGCCGACGTCCTGATCGTCGGCGGTGGAGCTCGAGAGCACGCGCTGGCGTGGGCCGCGCACCGCTCGCCGCGCTGCGGCGAGCTGTACACGGCGCCCGGCAACGACGACATGCCGGGCACGCGCGTCGACATCGCCGCCGACGACGTCGCAGCGCTCACCGAGTTCGCCGTCGCGAACGCGATCGATCTCGTCATCGTCGGCCCCGAGATCGCGCTCGCCGCCGGTCTCGTCGACTCGCTGACCGCGGCCGGCGTCACGGCGTTCGGCCCGACCCGCGACGCCGCCCAACTCGAATGGGACAAAGCGTTCACGCGTCAGATCGCGAGCGAGCTGGGATTGCCGTCACCGGCATACGCAGCGTTCGCGACGTCCGACGAGATCGACGACGCGATCGCATGGTGGAGGGCGCTCGGCCGCCGGATCGTCGTCAAGCAGGTCGGCCTGGCCAGCGGCAAGGGAGTCGCCGTTCCGCTCGACGACGAGAGCTGCGAAGCCGCGATCCGCTCGTTCTTCGTCAGCGGCGGTGTCGTGCTCGAAGAGCGTCTGACCGGCCCGGAGTGCTCGCTGCTGGCGTTCTGCGACGGCATGACCGCAAGGCCGATGCCCTTCGCGCAGGACCACAAGCGACTCGGCGAAGGCGACACCGGACCGAACACCGGCGGCATGGGCGCGTACGCTCCCGCTCCCGTCCCGTACGACCCGGACGAGCTGACAGCGATGTTCATCCAGCCCGTCGTCGACCAGATGCAGCTGCGCGGCACGCCGTTCGTCGGGGTGCTCTACGCCGGCCTGATGCTGACCGCGGACGGGCCGAAGCTGCTCGAGTTCAACTGCCGCTTCGGGGACCCCGAGGCACAGGTCCTGCTCCCGTTGCTCGGTTCGGACCTGATCACCATCGCCGAGGCGTGCTGCGCCGGCACCCTCGCCGACGCGGAGGTCGCGATCCGCCCGGGCGCAGCGCTCGGTGTCGTGCTGGCCGCGCCGAACTACCCGGCCCCTGGCGCACCGCTGACGCCCGCCAACCCAGCGGACATCCTCATCAGCGAGAGCGAGGGCACGCTCGTCTTCCGCGGCAACCCCGGCGGCCGCGAGTACACCGTAGTCGGCCTCGCCCCGTCGCTGGCCGAGGCCCGCACCGCGGCGTACGAAGTGGTCGCCCAGATCGCCGCGCCCGAGGCCAAGTACCGGCGCGACATCGGGTGGCGGGCCAACGGTGCCGCGCTGTCGTCCTATGCCGCGGCCGGCGTCGACATCGACGAGGGCACGCGCGCTGTCGCGCAGCTCAAGGCCGGCGTGGAGAGCACGCACACCCCGTCGGTGCTCGGTGGCATCGGTGCGTTCGGTGGCACGTTCGACCTGTCCCAGATCGTGACGATGGACAAGCCGGTCCTCGTCGCATCCACCGACGGTGTCGGCACCAAGGTCGAGCTCGCGGCACGCGCCGGCCGCTACGACGTGCCCGGCCAGGACATCGTGAACCACTGCATCAACGACGTCCTCGTCCAGGGCGCACGGCCGCTGTTCTTCCTCGACTACTTCGCATCGTCGGCGATCAAGGCCGAGCAGGTTGCCGCCGTCGTCAACGGCATGTCGATGGCGTGCACTGCGGGCGGCTGCGTGCTGCTCGGCGGTGAGACCGCGGAGATGCCCGGGGTCTACATGCCCGGCGCCTTCGACGTTGCCGGAACGCTCGTCGGCGTCGTCGAGCGCGACCGCCTTCTGCCCCTCGACACGATCGCCCCCGGCGACGTGCTCGTCGGCCTGCTCAGCTCGGGGCCGCACACCAACGGCTACTCGCTGATCCGCAAGTTGTTCGACTGGCTGCCGCTCGACGCGCAGCCGGCGCCACTCGATCGTCCGCTCGGCGATGCCCTGCTGCAGCCGCACCGCAGCTACCTCGACGCGCTCGCCCGTCCCCTCGTCGACCACGGTCTGATCAAGGGCCTCGCCCACATCACGGGCGGCGGCCTGATCGACAACGTGCCGCGCGTCCTGCCGGCGAACTGCGACGCGTCGATCACGCTCGGTTCGTGGCCCGTGCCCCCGCTGTTCCAGCTGATCGAAGAGGTCGCCTCGGGGCTGCCTCAGGAAGAGCTCTACCGAACCGTGAACATGGGCATCGGCATGGTCGTGGTGGTCGCCGAGCACCGCGTCGCCGAGTTGCGCGACTCGATCAACGAGCCGACGTGGATCATCGGTTCGATCGTCGCCGGCACCAAGCGGGTGCAGCTGGTGTGACCGCGCGCATCGTGGTGCTCGCGTCCGGCAACGGATCCAACTTCCAGGAGCTCATCGACGCCAGCGAGGCGGGCACGCTCGATGCATCCATCGTCGGCCTGGTGTGCAACCGCGGCGACGCGTTCGCACTGGAACGGGCAGCCGTGAAGGGCGTGCCGGCGACGGTGCTGGCGCCCGAAGCCGCCGAGCTGCGGCCGTCCTACGACGCCCGTCTCGCGGATGTGGTCGGTGCGATGAGCCCGGATCTGATCGTGCTCGCCGGGTGGATGCGTTTGCTGTCGATGCCGTTCCTCGGTCGCTTCCCGCAACGGGTGATCAACCTCCACCCGGCCCTGCCCGGCCAGTTTCCCGGCACCCACGCGATCGAGCGGGCGCTCGACGCGGCGAGTCGTGGCGAGATCGATCACACCGGCGTGATGGTCCACTTCGTGCCCGACGAAGGCGTCGACGACGGGCAGGCGATCGCCACCGCGACCGTTCCGATCGAGCCCGGCGACACCATCGACACGCTCTCCGAGCGCGTGCACGCGGCGGAGCGAGCGCTGCTCCTCCGTGCCCTCCGCGAGACGATCAGCGATGTTCCGTGGCGAGCCGAGCCAACGTCGTCGTGACGTTCCAGTTGCGGGCCGTCATCGGCACGCCGAGCCGGTTCCACACTCCGGTCGTCAGCTTGGTCGTCCCCGCGCCGACGGCGTAACGGATGTACACCTCGCGGCCGTCGACATGGACCTCGTCGTCACCCATCGACGAGGCGACGAACGCCTCGACGGCCGCCTTCTTCGGCGCAGCGTCGAGGAACGCGACGTAGAGCTTGGAGATGTCGGTGGTGTGCGCATCGACGAACGGGTTCGACGTCGACACCGCCGTCAACTCGGCGGCGGTGCGGATGATCGCCGTGATCGTCAACCCCATCGCCGACTCGATCAGCCCTTCGACCACACCCTTGACCGCTGCGGCCGA
>JAOBWQ010000249.1 GCA_025463425.1 Ilumatobacteraceae bacterium
GTGGCGGCCGGCGGAAGCGCGTGGTCGAGATCGAGCGTGACGACCCGACCGGCCCCGAGGTTGCCCGGGTCGGACGAAGTGGAGTCCGGCACGACGCGGGTGTCGAGCACTCGCACGGGTTCCGATGACATGAAGCCCGATCGCGTCGCTGCCGCTGCCGTGGCCGGGTCTGCTGGTGCCGCAACCGTGCCGACATGAGTGGACGCCGCGCTGCAACGTGACACCGTGCGATCCGCATCGAGCGCGGCGGTGATGTAGTGCGCGAGGCCGACCGCTCCCTCGGGGTTGAGGTGGATGCCGTCGCTGGCGAACCACGACGCCGGCTGCTGCGAGCTGTAGGTGTTCCAGTCGAGCAGGTGCAGCGCTGCGTGCCTCGAGGCTGCCGCACGAAGCTCGGCGTTGTGCGATTCGTAGAGGTCTCTGGCCCGCTGCCCGCCGGGGAGCACGTAGTTGGTGCCGGTGCGGTAGGTGAGCCAGATCACGGTCGCGACTCCCTGCCGCTCGGCCTCGGCCATCACTTGATCCACCGCCGTCGAGATGGTCGGGTCGTCGTAGCCGGCCATGACCACCATCGCGTCGCCGAGCTTGCCGGCGAGCGTGGTCTGGATGTACGGCAGCAGGCTGACCGGGGTCGTGCCGAACCGACCCCGACAGCTGCCGATCACGATCCGCCGGCAGCTCTCGGCCGAGAAGAACAGGTCGTACTTCGCGGCGACGATCTCACGGATGTCGTTGTTGGCGACGGTGTCCGCATCGTCGTCGTCGTACTGGTACCACTCCATGCCGGCCATCGTGGAGTCGCCGAGCAGCGTCACGTGCGTGCGGTCGACCGCATCCGCGTGGGCGATGGGCACGGCGGTCCGGGCCACAACCGACGCACCGAGGAGCGCAGCGACGAGCGCGAACGCGCGAAGGCCCGCGCAGCGATTCATCTTCGGCTCAGGACACGATCGGGCGACGCCGCCACACGTCGGAGCCGAGGACGGCGTCCGTCGGGTCCGCCGTGGATCGCGCTGATCCCTGAGGGATGGGCATCGGGGGTTCGGTCGGCGGTCCGGGCGTGATCGGAGGCACGGGCGGCACCAACGGATCGGGGTGCGCCGGGTCGAGCGGCGACGGCGGCGGGTCGGACATGGTGGCTCAGGTACCCACCCGTTCTCGATCCCGAACATGGCTCGGGCGAAGAATCACCGATACGGTCCGTCACGACGTTCGCCGAGCTTCGATGTCCGTCGCGGCGCGGCCGTCGCGCAGCCCGCGGGCCTCGAACCGGGTGACGGGGCGAGTCGCCGGCCTCTGGACGATGTGGCCGACCAGCCGCGGCTCCGCGGCGATCGCGTCCAGCGCCTCGGCTGCGTAGGCAGGGTCGTCGGTCGCGAGGCGCAGAACGCCACCGATCCGCAGCGCATCGACAAGCAGGGCGAGGCGCAACGGCAGGACGAGACGCTTGCCGGCGTGCCGAGGCTTGGGCCACGGGTCGGGGAACCAGATGCGGATCTCGGCCACTGCCGCCGGGCCCAGCGCGGCGAGGAGATCGAACGCATCGCCCAGCCACAGCCGCACGTTGCCCATGCAGCCGTCGTCGAGCAGCACCGCGAGGTTGGCCAACATCGCTCCGTTCGGCTCGCATGCGACGACGATCGCGTCGTCGCTCGGAGCCATCGCCGCGGTCGCATCGCCCTTGCCGCAACCGATCTCGACGATGATCGGGCGGGCCGCCTCGACCTCGGCGCGCAGCTCGTCGAGCACGACTGCGTAGCGCGGAAGCAATTCCTCGAAGGCGCGCTGACGAGTGGGTGACATCCGGCCCTGCCGACCACCGAAGGTGTAGCTGCCCCCGACGGGGCGGGAGGCGATGAACCGCTTCGGTGTCGGGGCCGTCACGGCGCAGAGGGTAACGGCCGTCGGGTGCGGGGCATCTCATCCCCGTTCGGTACGGTCGCCGCGATGAGCGATCCGACGGCCGAACCCAGCGTCCCGCAGCTGAACGAGCTGTCCTTCTACGGCCTCCCGGGCGCACCGAAGTCGCCGCGTGATCTGATCGACGAGTGCCGCGACGGCGAGGCACTGGGCTTCGGCTCGGTGTTCCTCAGCGAGCGGTTCAACATCAAGGAGGTCGTCACCCTGAGCGGTGCTGCGGGTGCGGTCACCGAGACGCTGGGCATCGCGACAGGCGCGACCAACCACAACACGCGGCACCCGATCGTGACGGCGGCGTACGCCAACACGATGCATCGGCTGACCGGAGGACGGTTCGCGCTCGGCCTCGGCCGGGGCATCGACCGGATGTTCGACGCCTTCGGCATGCCCCGGATCACCACCGCGCAGGTCGAGGACTTCGTCGGGCTGATGCGCCGGCTGTGGCACGGCGAGGTGATCCTCGGTCACGACGGGCCGGCCGGCAAGTACCCCGTGCTGCACCTCGATGCCACCTTCGACGAGGACATCCCGCTGATGTTCACTGCGTTCGGGCCGCAGTCGCTGGCGCTGTGCGGGCGTGCGTTCGACGGCGTGATCCTGCACACGTTCTTCACCGACGAGACCCTGCAGCGTTGCGTGAGCACGGTGAAGCGCGCTGCCGAGGAGGCCGGACGCGACCCCGACAGGGTGCGGGTGTGGAGCTGCTTCGCGACGATCGGGGACTGGATCCCCGAGGACATCCGGCTGAAGAAGACGGTCGGTCGGCTCGCCACCTACCTCCAGGGCTACGGGGATCTGCTCGTGCGGACGAACGGCTGGGACCCTGCCGTGCTCGCACGCTTCCGCGCCGACCCGTTCATCGCCGGGTTCCGCGGCGCGCTCGACGGCGTGGCCACGACGAGCGAGCTCGAGCACGTCGCCACGCTCATCCCCGACGAGTGGTTGGCGCCCGCGGCGTCGGGCACTGCGGAACAGTGCGCTGCTGCGGTGCTGCGCCAGCTCGATCTCGGCGCCAACGGTGTGATCCTGCACGGCGCGACGCCGGCCGACCTGGCCCCGACGATCTCCGCCTACCGCGACATCCGTCCTGCCGGCCGCTTCGACCACTGCGCGGCCAACCCCGGCCGCTGACCACCACTCGGCCGGCGGTTACCATCGCCGCATGGCCGCAGACGTGAGTTCGTGGGAGCAACTGTCGAAGGGGATCGACCTCCCCTTCCATCCCGACATCGTCGTGCCGCCCCTGCACGAGGTGCGCCTCGACATCCCCAACCCGCCGGCCGTCGGTGACGTCGGCAAAGCGGCGCGGGCCGCCGTCGTCGAGCGCCTCGCGTTCGATGTGACACCGGGGATGACGGTGGCTGTCGGCGCGGGCAGCCGCGGGTTGAGCGACCGAGTGGATGTGCTGCGCGGCACGATCGAGGGTCTGCGCGACCTCGGCGCCGAACCGTTCGTCGTGCCGGCCATGGGCAGCCACGGTGGGGCAACAGCCGAGGGGCAGCGGACGATGCTCGAAGAGCTCGGGATGACCGAGGAAGCGATCGGCGCCGAGATCCGGGCGACGATGGACACCTTGGAAGTGGCGCGGACACCCGACGGGATGCCGCTGTACCTCGATCGCCACGCGGCGGGCGCCGACCGGATCCTGCCGGTCAACCGGGTCAAGCCGCACACGTGCTTCCACGGACCGATCGAGAGTGGCTGCACGAAGATGGCCGTCGTCGGGTTCGGCAAGCAGCTCGGTGCGGCCCAGATCCACGCGTGCGGCCCGATCGAGATGCGCGACCGCCTCTTGCGGGGAATCGCCGCGCTGCGCGCCACCGGCCGCCTGCTCGGTGGCGTCGCGACGGTCGAGTCGACCACCGGCGACGTCGTGCGCGTCGAGGCGCTCAATGCCGACGACGTCGGCGGCGACGCCGAGCACGAGCTGCTCGAGTACGCCGCCACATTGGTGCCGGCGCTCCCGTTCCCGACGATCGATGTGCTGATCATCGAGCGCGGCGGCAAGGACATCAGCGGCACGACGCTGGATCCGAACGTGACCGGACGGTTCTGGATCAACGGACTCGAGGACTCCGTCAGCCCGAAGGTCAGCAACATCGTTCTGCTCGACATCACGCCGGTCAGTCGCGGCAATGTGCTCGGCATCGGTCTGGCCGACTTCATCCCAGCAGCCGTCGCCAACCAGATCGATTGGCAGAAGACATACGTCAACTGCTTCACGGCCGGGGCCAGCGGCGTGCGTCGGGCTCGGATGCCGATGGTGCTCCCCGACGAGGAGGCGTGCATCAAGGCCGCGCTGAGCATGTGCGGCAAGGCTGCGCTGGAGCCGAAGAAGGTGGTGCGGATCGCCAGCACGCTGCACATGTCGCACTGCTGGGTCAGCGACGCGGTCCTGGCCGACCTGCCGGCCGGCGTGACCCGCGCCTAGAACTTCGGCAGGACGACCGCAGCCATTGCTGCGAAGTGCAGGCCGGCGCCGACGATGGTGCAGACGTGGAACACCTCGTGGAAGCCGAACACCCGAGGCCAGGGATCGGGCCGCTTCAGTGCGTAGATGACAGCGCCGACCGTGTACGCCACGCCACCGCCGATCACGAGCATGAACCCGAGGATGCCGAGGCCGTGGAACAGTTCGAGGATCGACGGCGCGATCGCCCATCCGACGATGACGTAGATCGCGGCGAACACCCGCCGGGGGAGGTGGAAGGGCACCCACTCGAGCGTGATCCCGATGACCGCGCCACCCCAGGCGGTGATCAACACGCTCGTGCGATGCCAGCCGGTGAGGCACGTCGCAGCCATCGGCGTGTAGGCGCCGGCGATCGCCAGGAAGATGGTGCAGTGGTCGAGCTTCGACATCAGCGCCTTCGCAGCGGGCTTCCAGCGGAGGCGGTGGTAGGCGGACGACACACCGAACATCGCGCCGGTGCCGGCGACGTACACGATCATCAACATCGGGCCTCGACGTGTGCCCGCAGCATCGGCGATCAACCAGCCGCCGAGCGCCAGCAGGCTGGCGAACGCCAGCACGTGTGACCACCCTCTCAGCATCGGCTTCGCCAGCACCGCCGGCACCCCGTGCAGGTCGGGCGTGGTCTGGGCCGACCCGGTGCGAGGCGACGCGTGCGGCGTGTCGAGGGTCATGGGCCACCGTACCCGCCGACGATCACGGGTCGCGCTCGTCCGCCGATCGTCCGGCACTTCAAGAGCACGGCAAGGGCCTGCCGCTCGGCTCAAGTCACCCCTGATCTGCGCCGATAGCAACTCGAACGATCAGAGGCGGGAGAAGGTGGCGCTGTGGACAACTCGAACATCGACTCCGACAACCCGACAGGCAACCCGCTCCCGGCACCGTCCGGCCCCGTCGCCGCGGCGGTGCTGCAACGCCAGCTCGACGGCCTGATGGCGGTCTTCGGCGCGGTCAGCTCGGCATTGTTGGTGATCGACGAGCGCGGCATCGTCGTGATGGCCAACCCCGAGGCCGTGCGCCTCTTCGGACCCCTGCACACGCTGCTCGACGCGTCGTTGACGAATCTGCTCATCGCCGGAGCGAGCGATGCCTCCGCCGCCCCGCTGCTCGATGCCGAGACCCTTCCCTTCGCTCTGCAGCAGCGACGCTGGAAAGCGGACGACGTGCGTCTTCGGCCGAGTGGTCTGCCGACCTTCCCCGCCGACTTCGTGCTCATCCCGTTCGAGACAGGCGGTCATCGCAACGCCGTCGTGGTGATCACCGACAACAGCGACCGCGAGCCGGCCCGCGCCCAGCTGGAGTGGCAGGCCACCCACGATCCGCTGACCGGGTTGAGCAACCGCGCGATCCTGCTCGACCGTCTGGAGCACGCTCTGCTGCTGGCCGCTCGATCCGGCACGTGGCCGACGCTGATCTTCCTCGACCTCGACCGGTTCAAGTCGGTCAACGATCAACTCGGACACAGCACCGGCGACCGGCTGCTGGTCGAGGCCGCCGAGCGGATCAAGCGATCGGTCCGCGCCGCGGACACCGTCGCCCGGATCGGTGGCGACGAGTTCGTCGTGCTGTGCGAGGCGCTCGAGCGCGTCGACATCGCGTCACAGGTCGCGGCGCGCATCCTGCACGCGATGGAGGAAGTGTTCGACTTCAACGGCGAGCAGGTGCGCATCTCGGCCTCGATCGGCATCACCACCGCAGGCCCCAGCGTCACCACCGCCGAGGATCTGCTCCGCAACGCCGACATGGCGATGTACCGGGCGAAGGAGAACGGGCGCAACCAGATCGCGACGTTCGACACGGTGATGCACACCGAGGTCCGTCGCCGGATCGACATGGAGCGGGCCCTGCGCGTCGCCCTGGACAACGACGAGCTGAGCGTCGCCTACCAGCCGATCTTCAACACCGAACGCGGCGCCCTCGTGGCGTTCGAGGCGCTGGTTCGCTGGGAGCACGAGACGTTCGGCAAGCTCAGTCCGCTCGACTTCATCCCCCTCGCCGAGGAGACCGGGCTGATCGCCGCGCTCGGCGAACGCGTGCTCGACATCGCATGCCGCGACGCCGCGTCGTGGCGGGAGGCCGCCGGATACACGATCGGCCTCCACGTCAACGTCTCCGGTCGGCAGGTGAGCGCGTCGAACTTCGTCAGCTTCTTGTCACGCGTGATGCGCCACCACCACATGGAGCCGTCCAGCCTGACCTTGGAGCTGCAGGAATCCGTCTTGCTCGACAACCCCGAGCGCGCTGTCGCCCGTCTGGTCGCGCTGCGCGAGCTCGGGCTGCGGATCGCGATCGACGACTTCGGCGTCGGCTACTCGTCACTCGCCTACCTGCGCCGCTTTCCGCTCGACGTGCTCAAGGTCGACCGCCAGTTCGTGGCCGGCATCGCCCAGTCGCCGCAGGGCCAGCAGGTCCTGCAGGCCATCGTCGATCTCGCCGCCGGTCTCGACTACAGCGTCATCGCCGAGGGTGTCGAGCAGGCCGACGAGCTGGCCTCGCTGTGCAAGCTCGGCTTCCAGTTCGCGCAGGGGTACCTGCTGGCCGCGCCGATGTCACCGACGGAGGCCCTCCTCCTGGCTGCCGCCAACGCCGTCCCTGAAGGTGGCGCGCCCGTGGCGATCGCCGAGACCGGCATCCACTCCCAGCACGCCGACTCCACGCACAACTGATCGTCCGGGCGACCGGAGGCCGAGCGTCGCGTCCGGGCGCTTCGCACCCTCGGCGGCGTCAGCTACCGAAGGGGAAGCCGAGATCGGGTGCGGTGAGCATGGGCCGGAACGCCACGCCGGCCGCGTCGGCCATCGCTGCGCAGGTGCCGCCGCGGTCGACGATCACGGTGATCAGGATCGGGGTCGCGCCGCAGGCGCGCACGACCTCGACGGCCTCCATGATCGAGGTGCCGCGGGTGACGGTGTCCTCGGTGATCACCACGAGGTCGCCCGGCAGCAACGGCCCCGCGATGCGGCCCGTGACGCCGTGGTCCTTGGCCTCCTTGCGCACGGTGAAGCTGCGCAGCTGCCGGCCGCGTGTGGCACCGACGGCTGCGAGGCCATAGGCGACTGGGTCGGCACCCACCGTGAGGCCACCGATTGCGGTCGCCTCCGCCGGGATCAGGTCGAGCGCGACATCGGCCATCAACAGCACACCATCGGGACGGCACGCGGTATGCTTGGTGTCGAGGAACCAGGTGCTCTTCGCGCCGGACTTCAGCGTGAAATCACCACGCCGGACCGAGTGCTGCAGCACATGTGCGCGCAGCGCAGTCCGAGCTGGATCGAGGGCGGGCAGATCGGCGGGACTCGACACGGTGCGAAACTAGCCGCGCGTGCGTCGATCGCGCATGAGGACCTCCTGCGCGATCGTGGCCACGTGGGTGCCGTCGACGGCGAAGACGTGCCCGATCGACAGGCCGCGCCCACCGACGAAGTTGTGGCACGCGAACTCGTGCAGGTTCCAGGCGTCGGCGCGGCCCGGGCGATGGAACCAGATCGTGTGGTCGAGGCTGGCGACGAACAGCGTGTTGTCCTTGTCGAGCCCCGGCTCCTGCCCGATCGGATGGGCGCGGACGACGGCATCCGTGGGCAGGTCGTCGGACATGTAGGCGAGCATGCACGCGTGCATCAGCGGGTCGTCGCCGAGCTCGTCCGTGGCGCGCATCCACGCCGCGAACCGGCCGGCGCCGGTGCGTGGCTCGGTCGGGAGGTGCCGGGACGGCACGGTTCGTCGCTCGAACAGCGTGGTCCACGAGTCGCTGAGCAGTTCGTCGGGCGCCGGGAGATCGATCGGCGCCGGGATCGTCTGGATGTCGTCGGACGGCTCGGCGAGCTGGAACGAGGCCTCGAGGTTGAGGATCGCGCCGATCGCCTGGCGGGCCACGACGCGACGGGTGCAGAACGTGCGCCCGTTGCGGATCCGGTCGACCTCGTACCTCACCGGCTCGGCGTGGTCGCCACGGCGGATGAAGTAGGCGCGCAGCGAGTGCACCGCGAGATCGCCATCGACCGTTGCCACGGCGGC
>JAOBWQ010000280.1 GCA_025463425.1 Ilumatobacteraceae bacterium
TTGTCGGTGATGCCGCGGACTGCGAACACCGTCACGGTGGCCAGAATGCCGAGAATCACGATCACGATCAGCAATTCGACGAGGGTGAAACCCTTGTCCTTCTTGCTGCTGGTCTCTTCAATTTCGATGTGGTTTTCCATGTTGGTGCGTTCCTCCGCAAAGTTGTTTTGTCCCACGAAACACACCGAGAAGAACCCATTCATCGCTCGGTGCACAGACGTCTTCGGCAATCCACGAACGCACCTTGAGAAGTATTCTTGTCTCGCCGATGACGAGTTCCTTGCACAAAGGTCACACTGTCAAGACCTGCTCAGGTTCGCCTCAAGATCGGCTCTGGAACGGCCGATATTGCTGTCACGCGGTGAGGCTTGGTCGTGCACGCGAACGCTGCCGACCCACGGCCATTGGAGAGATTGGTGAGATCGTGATGCGACGCAAGAGCGACATGTGGCAGGACTTCAGCAACTCGGGTTCGTTCCTACCCGGCGAGGGTGAGCAGGCCACGGCGGCAGCCGCCGCCGATGTGCGCGAGCGCTTGGCGATGGTCGAAGAGCAGCTTCGCTCGCAGTTCACCTCGATGGCCGCGTACGCGCAGATCTCCCAGCAGGCCATCGAGACGGCGCGTGCAGAATCCCGTGCCGACCTCGACCGCGAGAAGGCGACCATCGTGTCGCTGGTGGAGCGAGTTCGGGACGAGGCGCTGGGCGAATCAGGTCGCAGCCCGCTTGCGATCGCGGCCACACCGCCCGCACCCTCACCTTCAGAGCTCGCTGCCGCGGCCCGGATCGCGATGCTCGAGGACCGCTTCGAGGAGTTGAGCCGGGAGTTCGCACAGACCCTCAAATACCAGGAGGCGCTCGCCAACTCGATCGCGATCATGTTCGAGCGTCAACTGCAAGAGCACGGCTGGTTGGCTAGCTGCGGCGAAGCCTCGGTCTGACCAGCCTTCACGCGCCGACCGTGTCGTGACGATCACAGCACAGTCCAAGGGCCACCGACTGGGAGTGTTGAGCCTTGCTCTGGCCGCAGCCGGAATCGCAGGAATGCTCCACGCTCGCGACATCAGTGGGGACTGGTCGTTCTTCACCTCGGTCAGCGGTCGGCTGTTCGGCGCCGACCGCCTGGAGGTCTACGCACGCACCCCGAGCATCCAGACAGGTCCGATCAGCCTCGTGGTCGTCCACCTGCTCGCGTCCGTCGGTGGATCGTCGTTGCCGATCGTCGTGACGTTCCTCGCTCTGTTGACCGTCGCATCGCTCAGTCGCTTGGCCCAGCATGCCGGCGTAGCTTGGTCCAACCTGCTCGTCGGCGGGACGCTGCTGATGGTGTGGTGGCCGGCGCTCAAGACGTCCGGGCACCTCGACGATGCGATGGTGCTGTGCCTGGCCGCGCTGTGCCTCGTAGCGATGTACTCCGATCGGCGGCTCGGTGCCGCAGTACTCGTCGGGCTCGCGGTTGCCGTGAAGCCGTGGGCGATCTTTCTCTTGCCGACCACGCTCGACACGCCCACTTGGCGCAAGACAGACCTGAGGTATCCCGCTACGAGTCTGCTCGTCGCAGGGATGGCCTGGGCTCCGTTCATCATCGCCGACCGACGAACCCTCGACGGACTCCGGCCCACCGTCTGGGTTGCCCCCGATTCGATTTTGCACGTGATCGGAGCGGTCGAGCTGAGCTCGTCCATCCGCATCGTGCAGTTGGTGCTCGCACTTGCGGCGGTGGCGATCGCTGTCTGGAGAGGCCATACGGCGGGCGCGCTAGTGGTTGGCGTCGCCGTCAGGCTGCTTCTCGATGGCGGTACGTGGCCCTACTACACGGTCGGACTCGTTCTCGGTGCCGCGCTCTGGGATGTCTCACGACCCGGCCGTCAACTCCCGTACCTCACGCTCGTGACCGTCGCACTGCTCCCGCCTGCCTGGTTGATCCAGACACACGAGATTCGTGCCGTGATGCGACTCGCGGCGTGTCTCGTCTGCCTGGCGGTCGTCGTAGTGTGGCCCGAGGAGCGCAGGTCTCACAGTTCGGCGAATGACGACGATGAACAGGTCTCGTCCACCGTCGAGCCGGTGGCATCAGTCGGCACCGCCACCGCCACGCATTCGCGACGTAGGTCGAGCGGCTCCCAGCTCTGGGCCTGACGGCCTACCCTGCAGGCGATGGAACCGACCCTGGTGCTGCGTCCGGGACGGGAGAAGTCCGTCCGCCGGCTGCATCCGTGGATCTTCAGCGGCGGCGTGGCAAGCGTTGACGGGCAACCGGCGGCGGGGGCCACGGTTCGCGTCGCCGCTTCGACGGGCGAGGTGCTCGGTCGCGCGTCGTACGCCCCGGCATCACAGCTCCGCGCGCGGCTGTGGACGTTCGATGCTGACACCGAGGTCGACGACGCGTTCGTGACGTCGCGTGTGCTCGCCGCTGCTGCGCGACGCAGCAACCTCGCCGGCTTCACGGACGCGGCCCGGCTGGTGTTCAGCGAGGCCGACGGTGTGCCCGGGGTGATCGCCGACCGGTACGGCGACACGGTCGTGGTGCAGCTCGGATCGGCGGGCGCCGATCGCTGGCGCGAAGTCGTCGCCGATGCGCTGTTCTCGCTGCCCGGTGTGCGCTGCGTGTACGAACGGTCCGACGTCGATGCCCGCCAGCGTGAAGACCTCCCACCGCGCACCGGGCTGCTGCGCGGTGACGAACCGGCAGCGGAGACGATCATCACCGAGCGCGGGCTGCGCTACTCCGTCGGGTTCACCGAGGGTCAGAAGACCGGCTTCTACCTCGACCAGCGCAACGCTCGGTCAGTGGTTGCGGAGGTCGCGAGGGACCGGACGGTGCTGAACGCGTTCTCGTACACGGGTGCGTTCAGCGTGATCGCCGCAGCGAACGGCGCGACGGCGGTGACGAGCCTCGACTCGTCCGGCCCAGCGTTGACGGGCGCTCGGCGCAACGCCGACCTCAACGGCGTCGAGGCCGGAGAGATGATCGAGGGCGACGCCTTCGCCGAGCTGCGAACCCTTCGCGACCGTGCAAAGCAGTACGACCTGATCATCCTGGACCCACCCAAGTTGGCTCAGACCGAGGCCCAGGTGGCGCGCGCGACGCGCGCCTACAAAGACCTCAACCTGCTCGCGGCGAAGCTTCTCGCACCGGGTGGGATCCTGATGACGTTCTCCTGCAGCGGCGGGGTCAGCGCCGAGCTGTTCCAGAAGGTCGTCGCGGGCGCAGCGCTGGACGCGAAGCGCAACCTGCGCATCGTCGGTCGCCTGGATCAGCCGAGCGACCACCCGGTGCCCCTGTCGTTCCCGGAGGCGGCGTACCTCAAAGGCCTCGTGCTCGAAGCGGACTGACCGCGATGGCGATCACGTTTGGATCCCACTCTCGGCGGGCACTGTCATCTCGTCGCCGAGAGAGAGGAACTGACATGGACAACGATCTGGACCAGGCCAAGGGCCGAATCAAGCAGGCCGCCGGAGACCTGACGGGCAACGACAAGCTCAAGCAGGACGGTAAGACCGATGAGAATGCGGGCAAGGCCAAGGAGTTCCTCGGGGACATCAAGGACAAGCTCGACGACGTCGTCGACAAGGTGAAGGACTCCCTCCACCGCGACAAGTGATCTTGCGATGAGCTGATTTGCCTCGGCTCTCACTACGGCTTCGAGGGCTGCTCGCCGAAAGGCGGGCGGCCCTCGATGCGTTTTCCGCTGAGGTCAGTGGGCGCCGGGGTTCTCCTGGACGAGCTCGATCAACGTGCCGAAGCTCCCCTTCGGATGGATGAAGGCCACCGTCGTGCCCCGGCTGCCCGGTCGCGGGGCCTTGTCGATCGGCGTCGCGCCGGCCGCGATCATCGAATCGAGCGCGACCCCACAGTCGGCGACGCGATAACCGATGTGGTGCAGGCCCTCGCCGCGCTTCTCGATCGCCTTGGCCACCGGCGACGCGTCACTGGTGGGTGTCAGCAGCTGGATGTAGCTCTCCGCAACGTTCAGAAGGGCTTCTTCGACGCCGTCGGAGACGACGATCTCGCGATGCTCGACCGTGGCGCCGAACGCTCGCTGGTAGTAGTCGATCGCGGCCTCGAGGTCGCGAACGGCGATGGCCACATGATCGATCTCGGTCAACAGCATGACGGTCAGCCTAGAGCGACGCCTTCTCCACGATCACACTGCCGACGCTGTAACCGGCGCCGAACGAGCAGATCACGCCGAGATCACCGACGGCGAGATCATCGCGGTGCAGGTGGAAGGCGATGATCGATCCAGCGGAGCTGGTGTTCGCGTACTCGTCGAGGATGACCGGCGCTTCCTCGTCGGTGGGCACCCTGCCGAGCACGCCTTTGGCGATCAGCTGGTTCATCTTGAGGTTGGCCTGGTGCAGCCAGAACCGCCGGATGTCGTGGGCGGCGTGCCCGAGGGCGGAGAGGTGCGCGGTGATGTGGTTGGACACCATCGGGCAGACCTCGCGGAACACCTGCTGCCCGCGCTGGCGGAAGACGAGATCGTGCGGGTCGCGCTCGCCGACCTCGCTCGTGTTCAAGAACCCGGCGTCGTTGCGGATGTTGTTGGAGAACTGTGTCGCCAACTTGGTGCCCAGCACGGTCCAGCCCTCGGAGGCGACGGCGTCCTCGGAGCGCTCGAGCACCAGCGCGGTGCACGCGTCGCCGAAGATGAAGTGGAAGTCGCGCAGCTCGAAGTTGTTGTGGCCGGAGGTGATCTCCGGGTTGACGACCACGACGCAGCTCGCCGAGCCGTTGCGCAACGCGTCGACTGCGGCCTGGATCGAGAACGTCGCCGAGCTGCACGCGACGTTCATGTCGTAGGCCCAACCCGTCGCGCCGATCTCGTTCTGGATCTCGATCGAGACGGCCGGGTAGGCACGCTGCAGGTTGGAGCAGCCGACGATCACGGCGTCCACCTCGGCACCCGTGCGGCCCGCCATCGCCAGCGCCTGGTGAACCGCGGACAACGACATCTCGGCCTGGACGCCCAGCTCGCTCTCGCCACGGAGTTTGAGGTTCGGCCGCAGCCGCTCCGGGTCGAGGACTCCGGCCTTGTCGATGACGTAGCGCGAGCGGATGCCCGACGCCTTCAGGATGAACTCTTCGTCGGGTGTGGCCCCGGCCGTGAGGTGTCCGGCGGCGATGTCGGCCGCGTGGTCTGCGTTCCACTGGATGACGGCCGTGGTCAGCGATGCCACCAACTCCGCGTTGCTGATCGATTCGGGCGGTGTGTAGAGGCCGGTGCCGGTGATGACGATCTGGGTCACTGTGATCCTTCCCCGGGCCTCACTGAAGTCCCCGCAGAGTATGGCCCACGGTTGAGGGCTGTCGGGTGCCAGCCGAGGGTCGTAGCCTGTGGCCGATGGCGCCACCCGACCTCGTTGCGGAGGTCGTCGTCGAGGTCGTGGCCGACCTCCGCCGCGCCGGCATCGAACGAGGCGGCTTCGTCGCGCTGGCACTGTGGCCCGGCCTCGGCCTCGGACTGGCTGCGGGTCACGGGTATTCGCGAGGCCTCGCGATCGATGATCCGTCTGCCGTCGTGGC
>JAOBWQ010000296.1 GCA_025463425.1 Ilumatobacteraceae bacterium
TGCCGGTGACAGCGACCTCGCCCGCACCGGATGGGTAGCGACCACTGCGCAGAGCGAGGAGCGAGTGGCCGTAGGCGCCAGTCGGATCCTGGGCACGCACGTCGATGCCCACCACCGTGCCGGGCACGGTCACCTCGGCGTGGGCGATCACGTCGGTCGTGCCGTACAGCTTCAGCGCAGCAGCGAGCACCGCTGTGCCGGTGGCTTGGTCGTGGGCGTTGACGGACAGGATCGCGTTCGCCGAACCGAACCGTCCCTCGCCCTCCGAGACGGCGTTCACGGCCATCGCCGAGCCGGCGATCGCAACCGCGACCGCAACCGTGAGCAGGCTGAGCACGAGCAGCTGTTGCTTCCATTCACGCCGGAACAGCCGCCAACCCCACCGCGTGATCGCCCGTCGCGCGGGGCGACCCGGTTGGCGTTCGCGCGTCACGATCGCGGCCCGGGGGCCGAGGCCAGGAGCGAGTCGGGGCCGGCGGGCGCAGAGGTCTGATCGACGATCCGACCGTCGCGGATGAAGACCACCCGGTCCGCCCAGGACGCGAGCGTGGCCTCGTGGGTCACGATGACGCCCGCCGCGCCGCGGTGGCACGCGTCGCGCAAGAGACGGATGACCGATTCGCTGTTGACCGAGTCGAGCGCGCCGGTGGGCTCGTCAGCAAGCAGCAGGCGTCGGTCGCCGACGATCGCGCGGGCGATGGCCACTCGCTGGCGCTCCCCGCCGGACAGATCGTCGGGAAAGTGCTCCGAACGCTCGTCGATGCCGAGCTGCTCGAGCGCGCTCATCGCAGATTTCCGTGCCTCGCGAGCGGTGATGCCGTCGAGCTCCAGCGGCATCGCCACGTTCTCTGCCGCTGTCAGTCCGGCGAGCAGGTTGAAGTCCTGGAACACGAAGCCGATCGAACGGCGCCGAAGGCGGGCCTTCTCGGCACGCGACATGACGGTG
Organism: Ilumatobacteraceae bacterium; assembly: GCA_025463425.1. GTDB lineage: Bacteria > Actinomycetota > Acidimicrobiia > Acidimicrobiales > Ilumatobacteraceae > WLMZ01. Next base: position 947 of record JAOBWQ010000296.1, read on the forward strand.
AGCGATTGTTCGCCGACGAAGACCGCGCCCGAGCTCGGGTCTTCGAGACTGCCGGCGATGGTCAAGAGGCTGCTCTTGCCGGAACCGCTGGGGCCCATGATCGCGACCAGTTCGCCATCGGCAACCGAGAGGTCGACGTCGCGAAGCGCGTGCACTGCGGTCGCCCCGTCGCCGTACACCTTGGAGACGTGCTCCAACCGGAGGCGGGCGGTCATGACCTCACCCCCTGACGGCGGGCGGCGCGTAGACCGGCAGCGATCACCGTGTTGGCGGGCGTGCTGGTGCCGACGAGGGCTTTCGGAGGATGGTTGCGCAGCCGCACCTCGGCGGTGTCGAGCCATCTCACGCCGGCCTCGAGCCGGAACAGCTCGGCATCGACCACGAGCGCCAGGGCCACGTCATCCTCGGATGCCGCAGCCTTGACCGCTGTGTAGCGCTGCATCAGCTCGACAAGGTGACGGCGGTGCACCTGGATCACGTCGTGCACTTCGACCCCAGCGACCTGACCTGCCACGAGCACCTTGATCAAGAGCTCGTCGCGTGGCGGCTGGGTGTCATCCGGCGGCGTCTGCAACCAGCCGAGGAGCTCGTCGCGACCTGTGCTGGTGATCGCATAGCCCTTCTTCGGCCCTTCACCGGCGCCTTCGGACGCCACGAAGCCGTCGCGCTCCAGCCGCTGGAGCGTGGTGTACACCTGACCGACGTTCAGCGGCCACACCTCGCCGGTGCGGGCCTCGAAGTCCTGGCGGAGCTGCAACCCGTACCGGGGACCATCGCTGAGCAGGGCAAGGAGTGCGTGACGGACGCTCATCGGGCGATCTCGGTTCGTGTCATACGAGGTATGATACTCAGTATCCACTCTACGTCAAGCCACGACCCGTGATCGAACGAGTGGACGCCTACCTCGCGCCGATGGTGCCCGGCGAGGGGACGTACGGCTGGAAGTAGTCGTTGCCCGGCGCACCCGACTGACTGAGCACGATGGCCGGAACCGCCATCCCGTCGATCTCCTCACGGATGATGTCCGCGTGGCCGGCGTGGCGAGCGAACTCCTCAATCTGGTGCACGAGGTAGTAGCGCGCGTTCGCCGGGCGAGCGTCATAGATGCCATCCCACGGCGCGGGTGGCTCGGTGGTCGCTGCCGTCGGATCGGTGGCCGCGATCGCCGCGATGTAGGCGATGCGGATCTCGTCGAACTCGGCGAGCACGCCGAGAGCGGTCTCGTCAGCGGTCAGCGCGAAGCCGCCCATGTACGCCGCGAAGCCCTGCTCGTCGAGCGATGGTGGCGGCGCATCTGGATCCGTCAGGCGCGCGACGGCGCCACGCATGCAGTACACGGCGTGCTTGATCAGCCCACCGATCGACAGCGCGCTGCGGCACGGACGCAGACGAGCCTGCTCATCCGTCAGTCCGACTGCCGCCGCACGGATGGCGTTGAGCTGCTGGTCGAGGTAGTTCACAATCCCGGTGATCTCGTCGTTGCTGGCTGGCTGGTACATCTTTCGCCTCCAAGGTCGTGGTGCCTGACACAAGTCTGCGCCCGGAAACCGGACACCATCTGTCCTGTTTGCGCCAGAGATCGGATTCCTGCCGACGGGTGTCCGCTCCTCCGGCTCGGATGTCGCTGGCGGAGCGGAGTGACAGGTCGACGCTCTTCGGGAATACCCATGGAGCAGCCCGTCGACGCTCTCGCCGTCTGTCGCTGGGGATGTCGATCAGTGACCGGCGTACCAGGCCTTGTCGCCGGGTGTGACCCCTTTGCACGTCAGCACACTGGCTTTCATTTCGGCACCGCCGATCGGATAGCGATCTAAGAACTGGACCTGCTCAAACCCACCGCCAAGCTGAACGTCTGCGCCAAGTCCGACGATCATCCCGTCCTCAAGTGCGACCTCGCTGGTCGCTTCGATCCAATGCGTCCCTTTCGGCCAGATGATGACCGCGAAGCCATCCCCGTTGGCAAAGCCGACGCAGTCGCCTCGCAACACAATTGGCCCTTCCATCAGCGCCGATAGCTGCCCGTTTCCTTCCGGCGAGATCCGCAATGGACCATCGGAATACACCACCGGTGGAGAGGTCGACGAGGTTGTTACCGCAGGCGTTGACGATGGAGACGGATCGTCGACTTCCGCGGACGCTGTTGTCATCGGCGTTGACGTGGCCTCCGCGACCATTGCGCTGGCAGTAGTCGAAGGCGCTGTACTCACACTCGTGCTTTCGGTGCTCGTTCGCTCGCTGGTGCACGACAGGCCAACCAACCCAGCGACGGCGAACACTCCTGCACACGCGATCGACCTCATCGACTTTCGACGGAACGACGAGTGCATTGGTTCCCCACGTAGCGCAGAATGCCGGTCCGGCTCCTCGACGCAAGCGCCTCGGACTGGCGCAGAACTACAGCCGCCGAGCGGCAGTTCGGGTCGGTCAATCGAGGCCGAGAACGGTGAGGATCGCTTCGTCGACTGCCCACATCTCTGAGGCAGTGAGGCGGCCGGTACGACGGCCAAGGCGTTGCACGTCGACGGCACCGAGTTGTTCGACCAGTACACGAGTCGAGACGCCCGATACCTCGATCTCCGGGCGGAACGACGCCGGTCGGGCGATGCGCGACGTTGGCGCGACGACCACCACCGAACGCGGGAGCAACGCGTCCGACTGGACGACCAGACCGTACCGTTCGCCCTGCTGCTCGTGCCCAAGTCCCTTGGGAACCTTGAAGCGGTAAACCTCACCCCGCTGCACGCATCGACTCCATCATCGAAGCCACGGCAAGCATCTCGGCGCGATCAGCGTCGTCGGCCTCCAGCGCAGCAGCCTCGCGGGCGACCTCGTGGCGCCTTCTCATCCGCTCAGCCGACGCCAGTAGCGACATCCGAATCGCCTCGGATCGGCTCAGACCCGTCGCCTCGAGCATCCGCAGTGCCTGCTCTGCGTCATCATCGAGACGGACCGAGATTGCCTTCGCCATAGGTCGAGTATGACAGAACGTCATACCTTGCACAACCGAGTCGCAGTAGCGCCGAATGCCCGGTGAGGGCGGCCGATGCAAGCGCGATCGAGGGTGCAGAACAACGAGCGCCGAGCGGCAGTTCGGAGCGCGCGCCGACTTCAGCTTCCGAGCGCCCGCGAGCGAATGAGGTCTCGGACGTGATTCGTGATTCGTCGTCGATCGAGCCGTTCAGTCGGTGGAGAGCCTTCGTCTGCAACAAGACATAGGCGTATATCGCGTCCAGCAGTTGGCCCGCTGCATCTGGAACGGCGAACTCCTCGCGGTGCGCTCCGGTTGCCGAGATAGTCAACTACTGATCCAGTCCGCCATTGCATTCGTGATCTTCGGATTACCTCGTCACTGTCGTCGAGTTGCAGGAGGTCTCAGCCGGCGGACAGAAGCGACGTGAACGAGTCGTCCGACATCCGCCGTGAGACGCGAGCTGCCCACGAATGCCGGCATACAGCGCGTCGAACCGTTGGAGGCAGGTTGCCGCGTCGTCACTCACAGGCGCAGATTGTCCGATCCCGACCCGCGTGTCATCACCCCGATCACTGGCAGTTATGCGATGGAGACGAAGCGCTGGCTCGTCCCGGTTTCCTCGACGGACTCCTCGAACTCAACTGGTATCGCCCGCCGCCAGAATTCGACGGCTGTGTCATTACCGGGCACCTCATGAACGAGCCACCCGCCTGGAAACATCTTGAACACCTCGCGGGCGACGGCCATCCCAACGCCGCTTCGGCGGTACTTGCGGACGATGAAGAACTCTCCAAACTCATGGGGCTCGCCGACTCGAACGAGGGCGCATCCGGCGACTTTGCCGTCGACCCGTATGAGAAACGCATGTCGGCGTTCGCTCTTGATCCAGTAGTGATCGAGGTACGTGTATCCGTACTCGCCGTGCTGTCCGAGATCACGACCGTCGATCTCCGAGAAGTCGTGAGCGTTCAGTTCCAGGAGTCGCCGAACGATCGGCTTCTCCTCTTCGGTGGCGGGCTCAACCTCGATACGCATCTCACGATCCTGCCCGATGTGAAGCTACGCAGCGCACCTATTGCCCGGTCCGGCTCCTCGACGCAAGGCCCATCAACATGCAGAAGGACGAGCGCCGAGCGGCAGGTCTGGCGTGCCTACGGACCGAGCAGGAGGAACCGCGGGTAGGCGTAGGGAGGTTTACCACTGAGCCCGCGAATCACCTGGGGAACCTCAAGCGCGAAGCCAACGGCGATGCCGATCAGCAGTGGGCCGACAGGGCCCGCGAGCAAGAGCAGCGTGAGCACGACGTGAATCGGGAGATTGGCGACCTGCATTGAGAACGCTCGACGCGCATGAATTCGTCTGAACGAGCCGACCGGTGACAGCCACCAGACAGCGGCAGGAAGGATGACGCTCCAGAACGGAATTCCGAGGTGGCCACAGGCAGCCCAGAAGCGGTCTGATGCGGAGGGAACTGTTGCAGCGGTTCGGTCTTCGATGCGCGCATAGGCCCGCTCGACGCTCACGACGCAAGGACTATCACCGATGCAGAAGAACCAACGGCGAGGAGCAGTTCTGCGCATCCGGGCGTGGCATAGTTTTTGAGTGATAAATGATTCAAGGTGCCGGAGGACGTAGGTGTGCTGTGCCCATCGAGCAGGAACTGGAAGTCGTCGCTCGGCTCTTCCCGGCTGTTCTGGCTGGCACAAAGCGATCAACTATCCGCTGGCGTGAGGCTGAGATCAAGCCGGGCTTGATGCGGTACATCTGCGCAGAAGACGTCGGCTTGACCACCATCGTGTGGGTCGAACGGGTGACCAGCATGCCGCTCGCTGACGCCGCTGCCTATCTCGGGATGGAAGCAGAGTGGCCGCCAGAGATCATGCTTCAGGGAATGCGAGAGCACTACCCGGACATCCACCTCGACGAGATCGTCCAAGTCATCGAGCACCTCACACCGGAGGAATCCACCGAGTAGCGCCGAATGCCCGGAGTTGCTCCCGGCGCCCGCCTTCTGCTGCCCGCCGCGCATCACATCGCTGGCGGTGATCACGCTGCACATTGTGGCGTCAAGGTGCGCATGAGGCAGTTCGGAGCTGCGAGACGGCGTCGTGGCCATCGCGGATGTCCAACGTCACCGATCACGTCATCGACGGCGACGGTCGTTCGTTGACACGTGTCGCTGTCCGGGCAGTGCACGCCGACGGTCCGCGGCGGGGTGTGGCTACCAGAAATTTCGAACGGTTACAGTGCCCGACGCATGTCCAGCGACCAGGTTGACGACGGCGACGCGACCGAGGGCGCAGCTGCGGCTACGGGCATCGCCGCGGGGAACACGGCCGTGAAGGCTCCCACGAACAAGGCGCACATCGGCAAGTCGCTGCGCGAGTGGGGACTCGTCGTCATCATCGCCATCGCCGCCGCGCTGCTGATGAGGGTGTTCGTCGTGCAGCAGTTCTACGTGGCTGGCGAGTCGATGGACTACACCCTCCACAACGACGACCGGGTCCTGGTCAACAAGCTCTCCTACGACCTCCACGACCCGAACCGCGGCGACGTCGTCGTGCTCGAGGAACAGAAGGGCCTCACCCAGCGCGATCTGATCAAGCGGGTCATCGGCCTGCCTGGCGAGACCATCGAGATGCGCAAGTGTGTCGTGTACATCGATGGCAAGGTACTGGTCGAGCCGTATCTCGACCCGGCGGTCGTGACGCCTGGCAACTGCGGGAACGATTTCACCCCGCTGACGGTGCTCAAGGACCATGTGTTCGTGATGGGCGACAACCGACCCGGCTCCGGTGACAGCCGGGGCCCTCTCGGTCAGGTGGACTACGACCAGATCGTCGGCCGAGCATTCGTGGTGATCTGGCCGAAGAGCCACTGGAAGTGGCTCTGAGTATCTCGCCGGCGGTGGGTCCGGTGACCCAGCGCTCTGGTGATCTTGGTCTTCTGGGACGCAGCCAACGGAGTGCGCCGAATGCTCGGTCCGGCCGCTCGACGCAAGCACGTTGGTTGGCGCAGAACAACCCCTGATCGGCGTGGTCGCCGACACGCGCCGAACCGTTGTTCGCCATCATCGACGTCGCCTCGCATGACGAGGCGTTGTCGTGGGTTGCCAAGATCGCCGCCGCCTTCCGGTGCGCGCAAGAGGTGCGCGAGATCATGGATGACGCAGAGTCGTAATCGATGACGAGCCCGAGCGGAACGCGGGGTCGTCGCCCGCGGCGCAAGCGCAATCGATGACGCAGACGGGAACCGAGCGGCCGTTCTGCGCGATGCGTCGATCTACGAGATCCACTCGCTGATCGTCTCGGTCGTTGCCCAGTCTCCGTCCAGCTTCTCGAGTCGGAAGGCTCCGCCGACGGCGCACATTGCGCCCGGATCCAGCCCGCATCGAATCTCGTAGGCGACGACGACGCTCGTGCCCTGGATCACCGGCTGAGAAAGCAGCAGCATCGGCCCGTCGGTCGACAGCTGTTCGAAGTAGATGGGGAATGGCGAATACGCCGCCTCGATACCCGCTCGCTCTGCATCCGACAAAGGTACGTTCGGCGCACCAAGCGGCAAGCTCCACATTTCCGTGGGCTCGATCAACACATCGGCGACCTGGATGTGTCCGGCGAGTGCCGGGGCGTTGCTCCGCGAAGCAGTCGCCGCTCGGGCGGCTGCCCCCAACACCTCGGGAAAATCCGTTGACGTCGCCTCCGGCGCCCCGGTCGACTCGGCGGACATCTCCCCGACATTCGTGCTGGCTGCGTCAGCACCGCGCAGGTGCGTGTTCACGGGAGCGGACGTGCCGCCCGACCGTTGTGCCACGTCTGATGAGCACCCAGAGAGAACACCAGCGATGGCGAGAACAACGAACGACGCGACGCGCACAGTCGTTTGACGACACGACGGGCCCCGTGGTTCCCGTGACGCCGGCACGCACTGCATGGTGCCCGGTCGTCGCACTCGGCGAAAGGGCAGTCGACGACGCAGAACAACAAGCCCCGTGTCCAATCGTCGCTCTCGGCGCAAAGCGCGAAGCTGACGCAGAACGACACGCGCCGAGCGGCGGCTATGGCGTCTCCGAGCCGTTCTTTCGG
>JAOBWQ010000322.1 GCA_025463425.1 Ilumatobacteraceae bacterium
TGTTCCTCGGGCCGACGGGTGTCGGCAAGACCGAGCTGGCCCGCACCCTCGCCGCCTACCTGTTCGACGACGAGAAGGCGATGGTCCGCATCGACATGGGCGAGTACATGGAGAAGTTCTCCGTGACCCGTCTGATCGGTGCGCCTCCCGGCTACGTCGGCTACGACGAAGGCGGCCAACTGACCGAGGCCGTGCGCCGCCGGCCGTACAGCGTGATCCTGCTCGACGAGATCGAGAAGGCCCACCCCGACGTGTTCAACGTGCTGCTGCAGGTGCTCGACGATGGTCGGCTCACCGACGGTCAGGGGCGCACGGTCAACTTCACCAATGTCGTGCTGATCATGACCAGCAACCTGCAGGGTGATCCGGGCTCGTTCTTCAAGCCGGAGTTCATCAACCGGGTCGACGACATCATCCGCTTCCGTTCGCTCACCGAGGCCGACATCTCGCGCATCGTCTCGATCCAACTGCAGTCGCTCCGCGGCCGGCTCGCAGCTCGACGGATGGGCCTCGAGGTCACCGACGCAGCGATGCACACGCTGGCCCACGAAGGCTTCGATCCGGCGTTCGGCGCCCGACCTCTGAAGCGAGTCATCCAGCGGGAGATCAGCGACCGGGCAGCCACGCTCATCCTCGAGGGTGGCGCCGGCGAGGGTGACTCGATCGTGGTCGATGCTCGCGACGGCCAGATCACGGTGGAGCGCGCCGCGCTCGCGACGGTGTGACCATGGCTGCCGTTGACCGTGGTTTTCGGACGTCGCCCGTGGGGCATACTCGATCATGAGCGTGACTGCAGATGAGCGTGCTGGGTTGGCCGACCTGTTCGACGAGGTCGGTCCTGACCAACCGACGCTGTGCGGGGAGTGGACCACCGGCGACCTCGTCGCCCACCTGATCGTGCGCGAACGCCGGCCCGACGCGGCCGGTGGCATCCTCGTGCCGGCGTTGGCCAAGCGCACCGACAAGGTCATGGCCGACGTCGCCGCCGAGCCGTACCGCGATCTCGTCCAGAAGTTCCGTGAAGGCCCGCCGTTCTGGTCGCCGCTCGGATGGCCGGTCGTCGGTGACCAGGCCAACCTGTTCGAGTTCTACGTGCACCACGAAGACGTGCGTCGCGCCCAGCCGGAGTGGGAGCCGCGCCCCGACGCCGGTGGTCGTGAGGATGCGCTCTGGAAGTCGCTGAGGCTGGGAGCGAGGATGCTGTTCCGGCACTCACCCGTCGGCGTGGTGCTGCGCAGCGCCGGCCGCGACGACGTCGTCGCGCGCAAGCGTGACTCCAGCGTCACGCTCGTCGGCCTGCCCGGTGAGATCGCCCTGCTCGGCTTCGGCCGTGCCCCCGACCTCGCCCGGGTGGTCATCGAAGGCGCGCCCGCCGACATCGACGCCTTCACCTCCAGCAAGCGCGGCCTGTAAGCCGGCGCCGAGCACTGGGGACGATCTCGTTGGACTGTGCAGCGGAACTGTCCCCGGTGGTCGTCGAGGTACGAGCGACCGTCAGTCGTGGATGACGACGGTCTTGCCCATCGGGAGCAGGTTCTGTGCCCAGACCTGGTCCATCCAGGCGTTGGTGACGCGGACGCAGCCGTGTGATGCCGGGTAGTTGGGCACGCTCGGATAGCCGTGCATCGCGATGCCCCCGACGATGAAGCGCGGGCGGTACAGCGTGCCGAGCGAGCCGTGGTAGGCGGGATCGTCGGCGACGCGGTAGATGTGGAACGTGCCGTTGGTGGTGATCGCGGTGCCGGTGATCGGGTTGCCGTTGTTCTCGTCCACCGCCGTGTAGAAGTAGCCGCCACCGGTGGAGGTGTTGATCGTGTACTGCACCTTGCCGCCGCTGATGAACAGCGCGAGCTGCTTGCCCTTGTCGACCTCGAGCAGATCGCCCTTGTAGGAGGTTGTGGGTCGGCAATTGGGCGACATCAGCTTCTGCGCGGTGGCGGCGTCGATCTTGCCCGATGCGGGCGTCATGCCAGTCCACTTCTGGTAGGCCATCACGGCCTGCTGGGTGGTGAGGCCGAAGGTGCCGTCGGCATTCTGCAGCCAGAAGCCGAGGTCGAGCAGGCGCTGCTGGGCGATGGCGATGTTCGCGTTGGCATTGCCCTGGGCTGAGGTGCCGATGGCCGAGACGGCGAAGCCGAGGCAGCCGGCCGGAGTGGGGTCGACGTTGCTCGGCCCGCCGAACGGTGCTGCCACCGGCGCGCCGAGGTAGAACCCGCTCACATCGGCGATCGCGTGCAGCGGCGCCTGGGCGAAGATGTCGAAGCCGCGGGACGAGACCGGCACGATGGCGTGGTTGGCCACGGTCTGGTCGATCCGGGCGACGTTGATGTTCGACGTCGACCGGGTCTTCGAGGCGGGGTCGTTGGAGCCGGCCGGCGTGACGCTGACGTAGCCCGAACCGAACGTGTCGGTGACGGTGAGGTTCATCACGACCGCGGCGACATCGGGCCGGCCGATCGCTGCGTTCGAGGACACCGGGACCTCGACATCCCATCCGCCGAGCAAGCGCTTGTTCGCGCCCAGTGGGTTGAGGTTGCTGGAGCGGGTGTCGAGGAAGCGGGTCGGGGTCGACAGCGGCACGAACAGCCCGTCGGTCGATGCGGGCGCGGCGGCGCCGGTGAAGGTGCCGATCACGTCGATGATCACCTGACCGCCGCTCTGCGAAGTGATCGAGAACTTGCCGGTGGGGTCGACGGGCACGATGACCTGGTTGGCCGTGGTCTGTCCGGCGGCAAGGGTGTTGAGGTTCGACGACTTCGGCGAGGTGCCCGAGGGGAAGACCTGCCAGAACCCGGGGGCGTCGCCGATCGTGGTGACGTTGAGCGCCACAGCGGATGCACCGGCGGCGCCCGGGGCGACGAAGTCGCGCGTCTCGCCGAGCGTGAGCGGGTTGCTGGTGATGCGCGTGTCGGTCATCCGGCTCGGTGCCGGCAGTGGTACGAAGCGGCCTGCCGTTGCCGTCGCAGTCGGCGAGTAGTAGCCGAGCATGTCGACCACGACGTTGCCGCCGGCGGACGCGAACACATCGACGATGCCGTTCGCCGGAACGGGCACGGTGACCAGGTTGGGCAGGGCGAGACCGGCCCCGTAGAACGCCGACGTGCCGTCGACGTTGATGTTCGAGGCGTTCGGCACGGCGGCGCCATCGGGGAACACGGACCAGAAGCCGGGATCTGACGGGCCGACGACGGTGACGTTCAGCACGGCTGCGGTGATCGTGCCTGCCGCGGGGAGGGGGGCGATGCCGGTGACGGCGATCGGCGTGGGCACGTTGCCGAGGGTGCCGCTGATCCGGGTGTCGGCGAGGCGGACCGGGGTGGCGAGCGCGGTGAACGCAGATGGCGAACCGGCCGCAGCCAGTGCCGGAGTTGCCGTTGTTGCCACGCCGAGCGCGATCGGAAGCGACATCAACGCAACCAAGCCCGCGCCAAATCGAGAAATTGGTCGCCTCATGCTTTCAGAATACCCGTCGACCTGCGCGCCAGGGGGTCGCGGCGGATGCGCTCAGCCGGCCGGGCCGGATCGCGGCGCCGACCCGGCGACGATCACGGCTGGAGTGCGCTCGGATCGCTGTGCGCGGTCGGCATCGTCAGCACGAAGGTCGTCGGGGTCCGCGAGACGAGCTCGAGCCGGCCGCCGTCGGCCTGGGCGAGGCGTCGGGCGAGGGCCAGCCCACGCCCGTGCGGTGCGGCAGGATCGTCTGATCCTTCGAAGAGACCTTCGGCAGCGCGCTCGCTGATCAGACCCTCGTCGGTGACCCGCAGCTGCCGTTCGGCGACGTCGATCCGCACGTCGCCGCGCCCGTGGCGCAGCGCGTTGTCGAGCAGGATGTCGATGATCTGTCCGACGAAACCCGGCGTGGCCAGCACGGGCGTGCCGGACCCGTGGCAGAGCAAGCCGCGGCGCCCGATCTGGAAGCGGTGCAGCCAGTCACCGCGGTGCTCCAGCGCGATCTCGTGCAGGTGGACCTCGACGCGTTGGCTGCCGCGGCCACCGCGGGCCAGGTCCAGCAGCTCGTCGAGGGTGGCCGTGAGACGATCGGTCTGGGCGAGGGCGTGGCTCGCATCGGCGCGCACGGCGTCGTCGTCGTGGCTCGCCAACAGTTGCAATTGCAACGCAATGCCGGTGAGCCCGGTGCGCAGCTGATGGGTGGCGTCGCCGGTGAAGCTGCGCTCCGCGCTCAACGTCTTGTCGAGCCTGCTCGCACTGGTGGCGAGGGTGGAGCGGATGTCATCGATCTCGCGGATGCCCGACGATGGTGGCAGCGCGGCGCTGAAGTCCCCGGCGCCGAGCCGTGCTGCTGAGGCAGCGAGCTGCTCCAACGGGCGCGAGACGCGCGCACCGAAGATCGCCGCCAGCACGGCGGCGAGGAGGACGCCACCCGACGCGAGCACGCCGAGCAGGATCAGCTCGCTCGTCAAACGCCGACGCAGGTCGCGGCCGTCCGTGATGACCTCGATCATCGTCTGCGACGGTCCGGTGGCGACGGCGCTGAACCCGTCAGAGATGGCCGGTCCGAACGCAGCCACCAGCGTGCCCGAGGCGTCCCGCACCTCGATCCGGTCGCCGTCGTTGACGAGGCCGGAGAGCTCGCTCGGCGTCGGGTGGAAGGCTTCGCCGTACTGGTTGCTGAGGTTGGTGCTGATCGCCGTCGCCTGCGCGGCGAGCCCGCTGCGCAGCTCGTCCTCGGTCGATTGGCGGAGGAGCAAGACCACGGGCGTCGCCAGCACGGCCAGCACCATCACGGTGACGAGGATCGTGTTGCGGACCAGGCGGCGACGCACGGACGATCACCCGACTTCGTAGCGGAAACCGATGCCGCGGACGGTGATGATCCGCTCCGGCGTGTCGCTCGTGTCGCCGAGCTTGCGTCGCAGCGAGGCGACGTGGGTGTCGAGGGTGCGCGTCGACCCCCACCAGTTCTCGTCCCACACCTCGGTCATGATGTGCTCGCGGCGGAGTGTCTCGCCGTGGTGCGTGCTGAGGAGGATGAGGAGGTCGAACTCCTTCGGCGCCAGTGCCAGCTCGTCCTCGCCGATCCACGCCCGGCGAGCAGCGCGGTCCACGCGCAGGGTGCCGAACTGGTCCTCTTCGTTGGCCGGGTTGGCGACCGAACTGGCTCGCAGCCGGGTCCGGATCCGTGCTGTCAGCTCGGCGACGCGGAACGGCTTGGTGATGTAGTCGTCGGCGCCGGCATCGAGGCCGACCACCATGTCGACCTCCTCGTTGCGTGCGGTGAGCATCACGATGGGCAGGCCGGGGTGCGAGATCCGCAGCCGGCGGCAGACGTCGAGGCCGTCGATGTCGGGCAGGCTGAGATCGAGCAGCACGAGATCGGGTACCTCGGCGCTGACCGCGGCCAAGGCTGCCTCGCCGGCGGCGACGTGCACGACCGTGAAACCCTCCGCCTCCAGCAGCCGCACCAGAGGCAGGCTGATCCGCTCGTCGTCTTCGACCAGCAGCAACGAGTTCATGGTGCACCGATCGTAGGCGTTGTGGTCGTCAACGCGTTGACCCTCGACGACCTTGCCGGGACATTGCCGAATCCGCCGGCCGGCGTCGATCCCGGTGTCAGTCGGGGTGACGCCGGCGCAGCGCGGCGCCGTGAGCGGGGAAGCCCTCGTGATCGGCCAGCGCGACGATGGCGGGGCTCATCGCTCGCAGCGCCGCCGGGTCGGCCTGGGCGAGCGCGGTGCGCTTGAGGAACGCCTCGACGGTGATCCCCGACGAGACGTGCGCGAAGCCGCTCGTCGGCAACGACGCCGGGCACCCGATCAGGTAGTTGGCTGCGCTGAAGGGGGTGTCCTGGCCGAGCAGGATCTCCCCCGCCTCCGTCAGCAGAGCCAACGTGGTCTGCAGATCCGCTTCGCGGAGGGCCAGCTGGAGGTGCTCGGGCGCGTAGCGGTTGACGACGTCGGCGGCCTCGGCGAGCGAGCCGACGAACACGCAGCCGCCGTTGTGGCCGAGCGCGGCTCGAGCGGCCGTCGCGCGGATCTCCGGCAGATCGGCGAGCTGGCGGGCGAGCTCGTCGTCCACGGCATCGGCCAGCGCCGGCGAAGTGGTGACCAGCACGACAGAGGTGTCGGTGCCGTGCTCGGCTTCGATCAGCAGATCGGCGGCGAGGCGCATCACATCGGCGTGCTGGTCGGCGATCACCACGCTCTCGGTGGGGCCGAGCAGCATCATCGTCGCGACGCCGTGGCGCTGCATCTCGACCTGTGCGCACGTGACCGCCGGCGAGCCGGGACCGACGACCTTGCGCACCTTGGGGATGGACTGTGTGCCGAAGCCGAGTGCGGCGATGCCCGCTGGTCCGTTGACGCGGAACACGGCGTCGATGCCGAGCTTGCGGCAGACGACCAGCACCGCGGGATCGACCTCGCCCGCACCGCCGGGCACCGGAGGGACGACGAGTGCGATCTCGGCGACGCCGGCCACGACTGCGGGCACCGCGATCTGGTACGCGACCGACGGGTAGCTGGCCTTGCCGCTCGGCACGAACAGGCCGGCGCTGGCGATCGGCGTCACCTTCTCCCCGACGAACAGTCCTGGAGCGCTCTCCAACCACCAGTCGGAGGCACGGTCGCGCACCGCCGTGTTGAAGGTGCGCAGGTTGGTGATCGCTGCATCCAGCGCGAGATCGACTTCGCCGGACACCTTTGCCGATTCGATGTCGTCGGAGCTGACGCGGAGCTCGTGTGGCTCGAGGGTGATCCCGTCGAAGTCGCGCAGTGCACGGCACACGGCCTCGTCGCCGTGCTCGCGGACGTCGTCGATGATCGTGCCGATCGACGCGCGCAGCGCAGGGTCGAAGATGTCGTCGAGACCGCGATGGCACAGCCGCTCGCGCTGGGGCTCGGTCATGTCGGACCAGGTCATTCGGCGCAGCACAGCCATGCCGGAAACGGTATCCGCTAGGATCACGTCACGTTCCCCCTTCGCTTTGGAGCGTGCATGCCAGTCACCGTCGTAGTTGGAGCCCAATGGGGCGATGAGGGCAAGGCCAAGGTCATCGACCTCTTGTCCAAAGAGCACGGATACGTCGTGCGCTACCAGGGCGGCCACAACGCAGGGCACACGGTCGTCGTCGGCGACGAGCGCTACGCGCTCCAGTTGATCCCCAGCGGGATCCTGTACGACCACGTCGTGCCGGTCATCGCCAACGGCGTCGTCGTCGACATGATCACCCTGTTCACCGAGATCGACACGTTGGAGAAGCGCGGCATCTCGTGTGAGCGGCTGATCGTCAGCAGCCACGCCCACCTGATCTTCCCGTGGCACCAGGCGTGGGACGCGTTCGCCGAGACCAGTCGCGGCGACGAGAAGATCGGCACCACGCTCAAGGGCATCGGCCCGGCGTATGCCGACAAGTCGAACCGGATCGGCATCCGGGCCGGCGACGTGCTCGATCCCGCCGCGTTCGCGACGAAGGTCCGCGAGCGCGCGGTCATCGAGGATCGTGCCCTGCGGGCCGTCGATGCCGCCGAGCTCGACGTCGACGCCATCGTCGACCAGTTCACCACCCTGGCGGCGCGCCTCGCGCCGTACGTGCGCGACACCGTCAGCGCGCTGCACGATGCGCTCGCCGAAGGGCACCAGCTCCTGCTGGAAGGTGCGCAGGCCACGTTCCTCGACCTCGACCACGGCACCTATCCGTTCGTGACGTCCAGCAACCCGACTGCCGGCGGCGCCTGCGTCGGCACCGGTCTCGGGCCGCGCGACATCGACCGCATCGTCGGCATCACCAAGGCGTACACCACTCGCGTCGGCGCCGGTCCGTTTCCGACCGAGCTCACCGACGCGCTCGGCGACACGCTCGTCGACATCGGCCGCGAGTTCGGCACGGTCACCGGCCGTCGTCGTCGACCCGGCTGGATCGACTGCGTGATGCTCCGCCAGGCCGTGCGCCTCAACTCGCTGTCGGAGATCGCGCTGACCAAGCTCGACGTGTTCGACACCTTTGCCGAGGTCAAGGTGTGCACGGGCTACCGCATCGGCGACACAGTGCTCAGCAACTACCCGGACCGCATGTCGCTGCTGGCCGATGTCGAGCCGATCTACACGACGCTGCCCGGTTGGAACCGGTCACTGGCCGACATCCGCGAACCCGGCGACCTGCCCGCGGAGGCGCAAGAGTTCCTCCGCGTCGTCGAAGCCGAGATCGGCATCCCGATCCGCATCGTCGGCGTCGGCGCCGAGCGCGACGACTACCTGCTCTGGGAACGCCCCACCGACGACGCGACTCTCGTGGGTTCGCGATGATCCCCCGCTACTCGCTGCCCGAGATGACGGCGGTGTTCAGCGATGTCGAGCGCTTCCGACGCTGGCTCGAGATCGAGCTGTTGGCCACTGACGCCCACGTCGAGCTCGGTCTGGTTCCCGCCGCTGACGCCGCACGCTGTCGTGCCGGCGCGCCGCACGTCGACGACTCGTTCGTGCAGGCGGTGCTCGACCGTGAGGCCGTCACCGATCACGACGTCGCCGCTTTCGTCGACGTCGTCCAGAGCGCGATCGGCGCACCCGCCGGTTCGTGGATCCACTACGGGCTGACCAGCAGCGACGTCGTCGACACGGCGTGGTGCTGGATGCTCCGCGATGCGTGCGATCTCCTGATCGATGCCACCACCCAGCTGATCGAGGTCGTCCGACAGCTCGCGATGACCCACCGCGACACAGTGATGATCGGCCGCACCCACGGCGTGCACGCCGAACCGACAACGTTCGGGATGAAGGTCGCGTTGTGGGCGTTGCAGATCGGGCGTGACCGCGATCGTCTGATCGCTGCCCGAGCCACGGTCGCAGTGTGCAAGCTCAGCGGTGCGGTCGGCACGTACTCGAACATCGATCCAGCGGTCGAGGCCTTCGTCGGCCAGCAGCTCGGGCTCACGCCGGTCCCCGCGACGCAGGTGATCGCCCGCGATCGCCACGCCGAGTTCCTCTATGCGTGCGCCTCCATCGGATCGACGATGGAGCTGATCGCGGTCGAACTGCGCCATCTGCAACGCACCGAGGTGCGCGAGGCCCAGGAGGGTTTCAAGGTCGGGCAGAAGGGCTCGTCGGCGATGCCGCACAAGCGCAATCCGATCTCTGCGGAGACGATCACCGGTCTGTCCCGGGTGTTGCGCGGCAACCTCCAAGCCGGAATGCAGGACATCGCATTGTGGCACGAACGGGACATCTCGCACAGCTCGGTCGAGCGCATCGTGCTACCGGATTCGGCCACCTTGGCCCACTATGTGCTGCACCGGATGCGCCGGCTGTTGCTCGGCCTCCAGGTCTTCCCGGAGCGGATGATCGCCAACCTCGAAGCCAGCCACGGGCTCGTGTTCAGCCAGCCGGTGTTGCTGGCCCTGGTCCAGTCTGGTCTGAGCCGCGACGACTCGTACCGGATCGTCCAGGAGAACGCGATGCAGGCATGGGACCAGAGTCGCAGCTTCCGCGAGCTGCTGGACGCGGATCCTCGCGTCGATGTCGATCCAGCGGTGCTGGACAACGCGTTCGACGTGCACCGCAGCCTGCAGCACGTGCCGCGGGTGTTCGTCGCGCTCGACGCCCTCGATTGACGTCGCTGTCGACGTCAGCCCGTGCCTCAGCCCTCGCTGCGGCTGATCCCGGCCTTCTTGAGCACGCTGGCCTCGACGCCGATCGTCCGCCATGCGGCGTAGCTGAACCCGTTGCGCGCGCTGTACTCCTTGGCGACCTTGACGAATTCGGCCTCGATGGCGGTCATGTCGACAGACATTCCAACCGTGGTCAATTCAGCTGACAGATCGAGTCGCTCCTGCACGAGTCGCAGTTCTTGCACGGGATCTGCATCGATCAACTCCGCATCGATCGCCTGCAAGCGCTTGGCAATAGATTCTGGTGTTCGCTTGCGACCGCGCTTCGGTTTGTTGTTCCGCAAAGCCTCGAGATAGTCGCGAACCGCACGCCCCTCCGAACGTCCGGCAGCCAAGGCTGCTTTGTGCTCGTCGGTCATCGGTCCTTTTGGTCCACGCTTCGCCATGCACCAAGCTTAGATTCATTGAAGCCCGATTCCAAGGGACATCATTTATCGGATTCCCACGTACCGTGTGGCCACACATGGACGCACATGACCTTCTCCGATTGGCAGATCACGGACCCGATACATATGTCGGCAGCGGCCCGCAATATCCCTGGGGCGGCCTCTACGGCGGGCAGATCGTCGCGCAGGCCCTGCGCGCCGCCGTGGCAACGGTCGATGGCGATCTCGCGGTGCACTCGCTGCGCGCCTACTTCATCCGCCGTGGCGACCACGCCGAGCCGGTGAGGTACGAGGTCGACCGGATCCGCAACGGGCGCACGTTCT
>JAOBWQ010000324.1 GCA_025463425.1 Ilumatobacteraceae bacterium
CATCTGCTGATCGAGGACGTCCCCGGTGTCGGCAAGACCAGCCTCGCCAAGGCCCTCGCCGCGTCGATCGAGTGCACCTGGAAGCGAGTGCAGTTCACACCTGATCTGCTGCCGACCGACCTCGTCGGCGTCAGCATCTACCAACGCTCGACGGAGACCTTCGACTTCCGACCGGGCCCGCTGTTCGCCAACATCGTCCTCGCCGACGAGATCAACCGGGCGTCCCCGAAGACCCAGTCGGCGCTGCTCGAGGCGATGGAAGAGCGTCAGGTGTCCGTCGAGGGTCGCACGCACCCGTTGAGCCCTCCGTTCATGGTCATCGCCACGCAGAACCCGGTCGAACAAGAGGGCACCTATCGCCTGCCGGAGAGCCAGCTCGACCGCTTCCTCATCCGCCTCTCGCTCGGTTATCCGGGGCGCGAAGCCGAGCTGTCGATCCTCGACTCGCACGGCGCGTCCGAGGCGCTGATCGACATCCGCCCCGTCGTGACCACCGCCGAAGTGATCGCGATGATCGACGCCGTGCGCGGCGTGCACCTCGCCGATCCGCTCAAGGCCTACCTCGTCGACCTCGCCGAGGCCAGCCGCAAGCACCCCGGCATCCTCCTCGGCATGTCGCCCCGAGCGACGCTGCAACTGGCCCGCGCCACCCGCGCCCACGCGGCCTCGTCCGGACGGCAGTACGGGACGCCCGACGACGTGAAGGCCGTTGCCTCCGCCGTGCTGTGCCACCGCCTGGTGATCCGGGCCGACGCCGCAGCACGAGGGCTGACCGCGCAGCGAGCCGTCGCCGAGCTGCTCGCCTCCGTCCCGATCAGCCGAGGCAACTGAACCGTGCTCACCCGTCACGGCTGGGGCGCGATCGTGCTCGCAGTGACGACAGCCGTCATCGGCCGGTTCTTCGGGGTGCTGGAGCTGTTCGTGCTCGGGGCAGGCATCTTCACCCTCGTCGTCGCGGCGTTCCTCTGGGCCCACGCCCGCCGTGTCGATCTCGACGTCCGTCGGCACGTCGTCCCGAGCACGCTGCAGGTCGGCGAAGTCGGCCGGGTCGAGCTGCGGATCACCAACCGCACCAAGCTGACGACGTCGCCCCTGCACCTGTGGGAGCCCGTCAGTGGCATGGGAGGCGCAACGCTGCGCGTCGCTCCGATGCGTGGCGGTGAGACGATCTCCGCCAACTACCGGCTCCCCGCGACACGACGCGGCACGCTCGTGTTCGGACCACTGACCGTCGAGCGTCGCGATCCGTTCGGGCTCTGCACCGTGCGCCACGACGTCGCCGGCACCCATGAGATCGTCGTCCTGCCGGCGCACATCGCGCTCACCCTGCCGAGCGGCAGCGGCAGCAGCGGGCCGATCGGACGGCACCTGCGGATGCGGTCGCTCGGCCGCGACGGCACCGAGTTCCATTCGCTGCGCGACTACGCCGACGGCGACGACCTCCGGTCCATCCACTGGCGGGCGTCGGCGCGCAGTGAGACGCTGAAGGTGCGCGAGGTCGAGCCGGAGGGTTTGCGGCGTTGCACGGTGGTGCTCGACGCGTCAGCCAGCGAGTACACCCCGGAGTCGTTCGAGCGGGCGGTCTCGGCCGCGGCCTCCGCGATCGCGTCTGCCGGCCGGTCGGCCCTGTGGATGCGGTTGGTGGTTGGATCGGAGACGGATCTGCGCAACACCAACCCGCTCGCGGCGATGCACGCGCTGGCCGACTGCGCGGCAATCGATGCCGACTTCGCGATGCCGTTCGCATCGCCGACGGGCGAAGGCCTCGGGCTGTTCGTGATGGTGACGGGCAGCCCCCAGTCCGCAGCGGTCACTGAGGCCCGTCGCAAGATCAACCCGAACGACGTGTTGATCATCGTTGCCTGCACGGCCATCGGCGGTCCTGCCAACGGCTTCGTGATCGACGCCACCGAGGACAACGGCTTCGCCACCTCGTGGGTCGCGATGACCGGTGGACGAGTCGCCAACGACGCGCGGGCGGCGTCGTGAGCACGATCGCTCCGCCTCGGCCGACCCGGCCACCGGACACGTCGCTGACCGCCAACGAGCCGGATCAACCCAGCACCGGACCCCGGGCCAGCGCGACCATCCCGGCCACTGTCGCGCTGACCCTGCTGAGCGTGGTCACCGCGATCGGTTTCTGCCGCGTGTTCGCCGGCTGGGAGTTCCTCGGCCCGATGCTCGCAGTGGTGATCGGCATCCACGTCGCGTCGTACCTGATGCGCGCGGTCAACGCGCCCGGCTACATCGCGATCCCCGTCCTCGTTGCGATCCTGTTCGCGCTGATCGCCTGGAAGTACTACCCGAGCTCGCTCTCCGGGCCCTTCCCCACCTCGCGCACGTGGCGGTTCCTGAGCGACGACGTGCGCCTCGCGCGTGAGCAGTTCCCCAGTGCAGTCGCTCCCGTCGCTGCGGTCGGCGGCTTCGCCGTGGCCGCCTCGGCTGCAGCCGGAACCGCAGCGATGCTGGCCGACGCCTTCGCCTTCCGCGCCTTCGGGCGGGCCGAGGCAGCGGTGCCCACCGCGGTGCTGTTCGTCTTCGCCGCCGCGCTCGGCGTCGACAACCATCGGGTCTCGCTCACCGCCGGCTGGCTGGCGGCCGCACTCGCGCTGATCGCCGTGCTGCGCATGACGCACTCCGCCAACGATCACGCCTGGATCGGGCGCCGCAGCCGTGTGCTGGTCAGCATGATGCCGCTCGCCATCGTGCTCGCCGGCATCGCTGCGTTCAGCGGGATGATCGTCGGACCGAGCCTGCCCGGGGCCGGCGCCAAGGGCCTGATCGACACACGCGACCGCAACAGCGTCACCCAGGTGCTCAGCCCACTGGTCACGATCCGATCACAACTGGTCAACCAATCGAACGTCGAGCTGTTCACCGTCACGTCGCCGGAGCCGCACTACTGGCGGGCCAGCGGACTGACGGTGTTCGACGGCAACACGTGGGGCATCCCCGTCGGCACCGACGCCGGCAACTTCGACACGCCCCAGGACGGCGCCCGCACCGTCACGCAAGACATCCACATCCTCGGCCTCGGTGGGCCGTTGCTGCCGGCCGCCTACCCGCCGACGAAGGTCACCGGGGGCCACGTGTACTACGTACCGCTGACCGCCACCCTCGTCGAACCCAAGCCCGGGCTGCAGCGCGGCAACAACTACCAGGTCCAGTCGTCGATCCAGAACCTCACCCCGGACGAGCTCCGCGCCACGTCTTCCAGCGGCGCGCCGGACGGCGCGCTCGAGCTGCCCAGCACGTTCCCGACATCGGTCACGGAGACCGCCGCACAGATCACCAGCGGCGCCACCACCGTCTACGACAAGTCGATGGCACTGCAGACGTGGTTCCGCACGAACTTCACCTACGACCTCTCGATCCAGCGTGGGCACAGTGATGATGCACTGGAGAACTTCCTGCGCATCCGTCGCGGCTACTGCGAGCAGTTCTCGGCAGCGTTCGCCTCGATGGCACGCTCGATCGGTGTGCCGGCTCGAGTCGCAGTCGGTTTCACCTACGGCGACCGCGACGCCGACGGCCTCTACCACGTGTACGGCCGCAACGCCCACGCCTGGCCCGAGGTGTGGTTCGACGGCCTCGGCTGGGTCTCGTTCGAGCCCACTCCGGGCCGGGGCGAGCCGGGTACCGCCGCATACACCGGCGTGGACCAGGCGCAGGCGGCCACCGCGACCGATCCCGCCGATCCGACCGCCGGCCAGGCGCCCGACGCGGGAGGCACCGACACCACCCTCGCCCCGGGCCCAGCCGTGACCACCACGACCCTGGCGATCGCCCCGACCCCCACCACGAACCCGGCGAACGTGCTGCCGGCGCCGACCAGATCCGACGGAGGCATCTCCGGGGGCACCCTCATCGTGCTCCTCGTGATCGCGTTCGCCGCCCTGTGGGCGTTCGCGCTCCCCCGCGTGCTGCGCGCCCTGGCGAACCGTCGCACACCACCGGGCCCGGCCGGACGGATCCGGGCCAGCTGGG
>JAOBWQ010000362.1 GCA_025463425.1 Ilumatobacteraceae bacterium
TGCTCGTCACGAGCGGCGCCGGAGCCTTCGCCACCGAGTTGGTGATCGCGGCGCGCAACACGCTCGTGCTGCCGGATTCGCTCACCGATGGCCAGGCGGCCACGTTCATGCAGAGCTACGGGACGGCTTGGTTCGCCCTCGTCGAGCGCGCCCGGATGCAGGCCGGACAGTGGCTGCTCGTGCTCGGGGCGGGCGGTGGCGTCGGACTCGGCGCGGTGGATGTCGGTCACGCACTGGGCCTCAACGTGATCGCTGCCGCTTCAACCGCCGACAAGCGTGCGCTCGCGCAGAGTCGTGGCGCTGTGGCGGTCATCGACTCCAGCACCGAAGACGTCAAGGCCCGGGCCAAGGAGCTGAGTGCTGGCGGCGTGGACGCCGTGTACGACCCGATCGGCGGCACCGTCGGCGAGCAATGTCTCCGCGCGCTGCGCGACGACGGCCAGTTCCTCGTCATCGGCTTCGCATCGGGCGACATCCCCCAGTTGCCCGCCAACCAGGTGCTGCTGCGCAACCGTCGGGTCACCGGAGTCGAATGGGGCGGATGGGTGCTCAAGCACCCGGAGGAGAACCAGTTGATGGTCCAGCAGATCTTGGCCAAGATCGTCGCCGGCGAGCTCGATCCGGTCGAACCGACGAGCTACGCGTTCGAGGACGCCGCCACCGCGCTCGCCGACCAGCAGAACCGCCGGGTGGTCGGCAAGGCCGTGCTGACGATTGCCCCCGCGGACGCGGTCTGACGTGGAGCTCGCCTTCTCCTCCGATCAGCGCGAGCTGCTCGACGCGTTCGAGCAGTTCTTCGCCAACGAGTCCGGCCCGGCGATCGTCCGGCGCGCCGAGCCACTCGGCCACGACGATTCTCTGTGGCACAAGGTCGACGCGATGGAGGTGTGGGGCAGCGGCGCCAGCACCTCCGACCTCGCCGTGATCGCCGAGTCAGCGGGTCGATGGATCGCGCCCGTGCCGTTCGTCGAGCACGCGGTCGCGTCGCCGCTGATCGACGGGCTCGGTGCCGGGATCGCCACGATCTCGCTCCGTCCAGCAGACGCCGACGGTGTTTGGCGGCTCGTGCCGGCCGGAGCGGTGGCCGACGTCGTGATCGGGGTCGACGGCGCGGATCTCGTCGCCGTTCGCAGCACGCCACCGGGGTCGGGTCCGCTGAACCACGCCAGCGCGCCGCTCGCTGATCGCAGCGCCCGTGACGGAGAGCGCACGGTGCTCGGACCAGCCGCCGACATGGCCATGCTGCTGGCACGCTGGAAGGTGTTGACCGCAGCATCGCTCGTGGGCGTCGCATCGATGTCCCTCGAGCTGGCCCTCAAGTACGTGCAGGAGCGCCAGCAGTTCGGCGTGCCCATCGGTTCGTTCCAGGCCGTGCAGCACGGCCTCGCCGACTTGCCGGGGCTGATCGACGGCGCCCGCCTGCTGGCTCACAAGGCGGCGGGCGCGATCGACCGAGGGGCCGACGGGCTGTGCAACATCGCCCTCAACGAGATCGACGATCCGCTCGCACTCGCCTCGATGGCGTTCGTGTTCGCCGGCGATGTCGCCGCCCACGCGACCGACCGGTCGCTGCACTTCCACGGCGGATACGGCTTCGCCGAGGAGTACGACATCCAGCTCTACTACCGGCGCGCACGTGGCTGGGCGCTGATCCTCGGCGAGCCCGCAGCCGAGCTGCTCACGCTGGCCGACCGGTTCTGGCCGGCAGCCGCGTCGGCGCAGGGGAGTGGTCACTGATGGATTTCGAGCTCAGCCCCGAGGTCGTCGCCTACCGCGAGCGCGTCCGACGCATCGTCGCGGCGCACCACACGCCCGAAGCCATCCGGGTGCAGCACGAGACCGGCACGTTCAACAACCCGTCGCTGAACCGGGCGCTCGCCGCCGAGGGTCTCATCGAGCGCGCCGTGCCCGGACTCGGTGCGGGTGACCCGATCGAGCTGTGGGTGCTGTTCAACGAGATCGAGAAGGCCGGTTCCCCGGTCGATGCGCTGGGTGTGGCCGTGATGATCGCCGGCGTCGTCCAGCACGTCGGCAACGAACGCCAGAAAGCCGAGCTGGTCCCCGCCGTCACGTCGGGCGAGGCGTTGATCTGCATGGGCTACAGCGAGCCCGACGTCGGCAGCGATCTGTCCGCGCTCACGACACGAGCCGTCCGCGACGGCGACGAGTGGGTGATCAACGGGGCGAAGATGTGGACCACGATGGCGCACGAGGCGAGCTGGGTGATCCTGCTCGCGCGCACCGATCCGGACCTGCCCCGGCACAAGGGCCTGACGATGTTCCTGATCCCGATGGACACGCCGGGCATCCGCGTCGACCCCGTGCACACGATGGCGACCGAGCGCACCAACGCCACGTTCTACGACGACGTGCGGGTCGGCGACGACTGCGTGCTCGGCGAGGTCAACGGTGGATGGCGAGTGATGAGCGTGGCGCTGTCCTTCGAGCGTGGCGTGATGGGGGGCACCAACCCCGGCGTCCCGCTGCTGGAGCACACGGCGGCATGGGCACGCCGATCGGGTCGGTTGGCCGAGCCCGCGGTGCGCGAGAAGCTGGCCCGGGTGGCGATCGACAACCACGTCGCCGCGCTGTTGACCCAGCGCTCGGCATGGATCGCAGCCTCCGGTGGATTGCCCGGTCTCGAGGGATCGATGACGAAGCTGTTCGCCAGCGAGTCCTACCAGAAGGCGTCGCGCTGGTTCCAGGAGATGGCCGGCGCCGAGGGATTGTTGCAACTGGAACAACCTGGCGCGGCGGCCGATGGGTGGATCGAGTACGACGCCCGGCACAGCCCGGTCACCACGATCTACGGCGGCACCACCGAGATCAACAAGAACAACATCGCCGAGCGCCACCTCGGCCTGCCACGCGCCCGCCGCTGAGGCGTTCGGCCTGGGTCAGGCGTTCAACGTCGGCGCGTCCGACACCTCGACGACCTCGTCGATCGGCGCCGAGCGCTCCCACATGATCGCAGAGATCACCACGATCACGACCCACACGATGCTGACGACGTAGGTCCAGCTCAGCATCGCCAGCGCGATGCCGATGCCGCCGAAGCCGCGGCCGTACCAGCTGAACCATCCGGGCAGGATCACGAGCGAGAGGCCCCAGAGGATGGTGCTGCCGATCATGCCGAGGATGGCACCGGGGCGGAGGTCCTTGCGGTCGAGCGGTTTGTCGAGCAAGAGCTTGGGCGTCATCAGCCAGAACCAGTAATGCATGACCAGCACGACGGGGATGACGGCGATGTAGGTCCAGGCGCCGTGATGAGCGGGCACGCTCTGCAGCAGCTGTCCGAAGGCGAAGGTGGCGAACACGATCGCGAACCACCCGCCGCCGCGCACCGGGCCACGCCAACCCTTGTAGTGCTTCACGTTCCATGCGTCGGCGAACGTGCGCTGGAACACGGATGCGACGTCGAACCCGCTGAGTGCGAACGAGCCGACGGCGATCAGCGAGGCGACCTTGATGATGTTGCGCGTCGGCGGGAACGCGCCGCGGACGACGCCGGCCGTCTCCCCGCTGAGGTGGAACTGCTCGATGAACACTTGACTGAGCGAGATCCTGTTGCGGACCCTCGACACGAGCGCGAAGGCGATGATCATCAGCGGGATGATCGAGATGAACAGGTTGAAGGCCATCAGCATGCCCTTGCGGATGCCCTCGATCTGGAAGAAGCGGCGGATGATGGCGGTGGGGATGCTGATCCCGCGCATCGCGATCAGGCGTTCCCGACGCGTCTGGCGGTCGTTGCGTCGATCGCCACGACGCTCCTCGCGACGAGCCTGCGCCGGGGCCACTGCAGGTGCGATCGCGGGGATCACCGTGGTGTTCGGCGCGACCGGTCGCTGCGCGGTCGGCGGCCGGATGAGCCGCGATGCCGTCCGAGGTGACGGCGGCGGGAGCTCGTCGGACATCGTCGACCATCTTGCCACCTCTGACTCGGCTTGGCGCGGGCCACGGCCGTTCGAACAAGATGTGTCGATCCCGGCGCCCGGGCTGAACCACAACGAGACGAGAACTGTCGATGTCCGAATCCGCTTCCCCCCTCGGCGAAGGCCTGCTCGCCGGCGTCCGTGTCCTCGACCTGTCCCTGCTCGGCCCAGCAGCACTCGCCTCGCATCTCGTCGACTTCGGTGCCGAGGTGATCAAGATCGAGGCGCCGTCGGGCGACTACGTGCGCGAGATGACGTGGCCGATCGTCGACGGCACGTCCCTGATGCACCTGCGCGTCAACCGCGGCAAGGAGTCGCTGGTGCTCGACTTGAAGACACCCGAAGCGACGGACGTCCTCACCGAGCTGATCGCCAAGTCCGATGTGATCATCGAAGCGATGCGGCCGGGCTTCCTCGACAAGCGCGGCTTCACCAGGGAGCGGCTCGAGGAGATCAACCCGAAGATCGTGTTCTGCGGGATCAGCGGGTACGGCGCAACGGGTCCCTACCGCGATCTGCCGTCTCACGGCATCGCCTACGACACCTGGGCGGGGCAGATCAAGCCGATCCTCGACGAGCAGGGCTTCACGCGCATGCCGGACCAGGCCAACATCGGCATCATCGCCGGTCCCGCGTTCGGCGCGATGGCAGTGCTGGCCGCGCTCGTGCGGGCGCGCACCACCGGCAAGGGCGCGCACATGGAGATCGCCCAGAGCGACGCGGCCGCGTACTTCGACTGGTACCGCATCGAGACCTACCGCGCCTACCAGCACGCCGAGGACTTCGTCACCGGCAACAAGAGCGACGACCTCGTGCGCCGCGCGCCGGGTCTCGGCGGGATGTGGGAGGGCGTGCGGTACCAGATGTACGAGTCGTCCGACGGACACGTGCTGTTCATGGCCAGCGAGAACGCGTTCTGGAAGAACTTCTGCGTCGGCCTCGGGCGTGAGGACCTCTACGAGCAGTTCCCGGGTAGCAAGTACGCCGACCATGCCCGTGGCAACCTCGAGCTGCAGGCGATCCTGCGCGACATCTTCCGCACCAAGACCTCGCAGGAGTGGATCACGTTCGCGGGGGAGCACAACACCACCATCGCTCCGGTCAACACGCCGAAGACGGTGATCGAGGATCCGCAGTTCGTGGACCGGTTCCGGTGGACCACCGTGGAGCAGACGGGCATCGAGCAGTTGTTGTTCCCGCTGCACATGTCGGGTGAGGAGGGCCCGGTGCCGACCAAGGCCCCCGAGGTCGGAGAGCACTCTGCGGACGTGCTCCGCCGGGTGCTCGGCTACGACGA
>JAOBWQ010000366.1 GCA_025463425.1 Ilumatobacteraceae bacterium
TCCACGAAGTCGGCACGTCGCTTCGGCCCCATCGCGGGCAGAGGTGGCCGGTTGTCGCGGTCCTGCCACACCGCAAAGATCCTGGCCCCGACGTCGGCGTCCTTGGTGATGGCATCGGGAGCCGACAGCAGGTTGAGGCTGCGCATGAACGCGCGGAGCACCACCGGATCAGTGCGCGTCGCGGGCAGCAGCCCGTCGCGGAGCACTCCCCGCATGAACGTACGTGGGTCATCGGTGTCCGCATCCGGATCGAGGCCGGCCAGCAGCGCCGCCGCGACCCGACGGGCCTCGCCATCCTGCTCCACCGACGATCGGTACCACGGGCGGATCTCGGCGCGCAGCGCGGTGTCGTAGGCAACCGCCGCCGCGACGAGGTCGTCGGGGTGCGCATCCAGTGCATCCGCCAGCAGCGCTGCACCCCAGAAGGCCGTCGAACACCCACGTCCGTAGAGGGGGTTCGTGCACAACACTGCGTCGCCGACCGGGATCAGCCCTGCTGCGACCGGCTGGCCATCGACGACGAAGTCGCGCCACCGGTTGAGCAGGCCGGCCATCACGTGCACGGTTGCCGTCAGCGGCTCGGCGCGACCATCGAGCCATGGCGCGGTGGCCACCAGCTCGCGGGCAGCGAGATCGAACACGGTCGCGTCCCCGAACGACCGCCGCAGCTCGACGTCCTCGGTCGACACCGCGAGCGTGACGCTGAACGTGCGGTTGTCGCCGACGAACACGGCGTACTTGAGGTAGCCGAGGTCGCCGCCGATCGCACCGCTGCGCGGCGGGTACTCCATCCCCTCGCGCAACCGGTAGAAGCGGCTGAAGTAGACGATGCCGGTGTCCTCGATCTCCTCGGCCACCTCGGGTGCACCAATCGCAGCGAGCCACTCGGGCACCACGCTGCGCCTGCCGGAGGCGACCACGACGAGATCGCTGTCGATCTCGGTGCCATCGGCCAGCCGGACACCACGCACGAAGGGTCGGCCCTCGGTGTGGTCCGGGTCGGCGACCAGCCCGTCGACCGATACGCCGGTGCGGAACGTGACCCGGCCCTCGGCGAGCGCGGCGCGCCGGATCACCCACTCGAACGTCGTCCGCCGACAGGCGAGCATCACCAGCTCGGCATCGCCCGGCTCGGGGACGAAGTCGACCATCTCCGGCGGCAGGTCCTCGCCGAAGCGCATCTCGGTCGCGCCCTCGGCCAGCAGGCTGGCGTAGACGTCGGGGTAGTCGCTGCGGAGCAGTTGCACCAGGCGGCCGAGGAAGGCATGGCTGTGGCGCACCTGTGGTGCGCCCCGCCGGTCCCACTCGAAGGCCTCGTCAGCGGTGGTCGGCATCGGTGTGTGGTCGCGCTCGACCACCGTCACCTCGTGGCCACGACGCGCCAGCGCCAGTGCCGTTCCCAACCCTGCGACGCCGCCACCGACGACGGTCACCCTCATCCGGCCACGTCCATGCGGCGTGACGATAGGTCAGCCGGGTCGAGGTTCAGTCAGCGAGGCAGCGCGGGACCGTCGCCACCGACGATCGACGGTGGCAGCCACGCCGCGCGCGCCTGCGACGACATCAGCGTGTCCCTGTCCCACCATTCGAGCGGAGCGGTGCGAGAGGCGAGTGGATCGGCGAGCACCTGCGTGGGCGTTGCGCCCGCAGCGAGCAGCCGTTCGACCGCCCACACGTAGTAGACGGTGATCGTGTCGTGGTAGCCGCCCGTCGTCGTGTTGGCGACACCAGTCGCCTCGTTGTACGGAGGAATGGCGGCGCGGATGGCTTCGAGCGCCCGGACTGCACCCATGCTGCTGACGATCGACAGGCACGCCAGCACGTGGCCCTCGTGCGTCCACTCGGCCTTGGGCAGCGTGCGATCGAGCATCCCCGACGCCACCTGGTCGGCGCGGATCCACAGTGGATCGACGGATCGGTCGACGGTGCGCGCTGAGGTGTCCATCGGCTCAGTTTGGCGGCCAGACGACCCCGGCCTCCACCGAATTAGTCGACCGGCACCGGGAAGGGTTGGCCGACGATGGCCAGCACCTGTGCCGTGTTGCGGACGATGCCCTCACCATCGATCAACTCGGCGACAGCGTCGACCGCAGCTGCCTTCAACCGGTACTGCGCGTGACGGCTGCGGGCGGGGTCGACGAAGCACGAGACGCGGATCGTGTAGTGGTCCAGTTCCTGGTCGATCACGCCGAGGACCTCGGGCTGGGATCGGAAGGTGGCGTCGTGCGCCGACCGACAGACGACCTCCAACACCGACGTCGCCCTGGCGACTCGCACACTGGCGGGGATCTCGATGTCGACCGTCGCGCGCGAGTCCGTCTTCGACGAGTTGCGGAACGTCCTGATCGCCGAGGCGGTGTGGTAGACGACGTCGCCGTCCCAGGTCTGCACGGCGACCGAGCGCAGCCCGAATCCGACGAGCGTGCCGGAGACCTCACCGTTGAGCTCGACCTCGTCGCCGACCGCCGCCGTTCGCTCGACGATGAACGACGCTGCGGCGATGAAGTCGCCGAGCGGTTCGCGCACCGCCAGAGCGCAGCACGAGACGAACGCCAACGCCGCAGCGCCCGTCCACGCGCTCGACAACCCGAAGGCCACGGCACCCTCACCCGCGAGCGCTGTCACGCCGATCGCCAACACGCCCCAGCGAGCCAACTGCATCATCCCGGTCCGACGCCTCGCGGCGAGGCTCGTCGAGCGTGCGTTGAGTCGTGACGCACCTTGAAACACGATCATCGCGACCGCTGTCAGGCCGGCCGTGAGCAACACCCATCTCATCGTTGTCATTCGTTGTGTCTCATTTCGACGGAGCCCGAAGGCCGCCCGTCCGCGCCCTCCATGACAGCACGCCGACACCTCGGGCGTGGGTCGGGTGGACGTGACCGGGGGCTCGTCGCGGACTGCTGCAGGCGGTTCCTGTCTCGGACGGATGGCGCCGGCGCGGTTGTGCCGTGAGCACTCCTGCCGCAGACGGATGGCGCCGGCGCGGTTGTGCCGTTAGCACTCGTGGCATTAGAGTGCTAACGCCCTCGCAATTGGCGAGCGCACCGATCAGTTCGTCAATACGTCCAATGGAGGACACCAGATGCCAAAGATGATCGCGTTCGACGAGCAGGCTCGTCGCGGGCTGGAAGCGGGCATGAACAAGCTCGCCGATGCCGTCCGAGTAACGCTCGGGCCCAAGGGCCGCAA
>JAOBWQ010000587.1 GCA_025463425.1 Ilumatobacteraceae bacterium
GATGCGATCCTGGCGGTCCTCGAGGGTCTGGTCCAGGTCGAGGCGCGGCGGTCCTGACGGGTCGCTCGGAGCCATCTGGTGATGCAGGCGGGACTCGACAGACCGAACGTGCGTTCGCTACCATGGCTGGATGGAGCGGAGTTCCCTGCACGAGCGACGCGAGCGACTCACCCACCTGGTCCCCAAGATCGGCCCGGTCAGCTTCGCCCGTGATCGGGTGCTGCCGGTCGCGCCGGCGCTCGAACCGCTGCTGCCCGAGGCCGGGCTGGTCCGCGGGTCCGTCATTGGTTGCCAGGGTCCAACGGCGTTGTCGGTGGCCCTCGCGCTGGTGGCCGAGGCATCGGCGGCTGGGTCGTGGTTGGCCGTGGTCGGCGTGCCGTCGCTCGGGCTGCGCGCGGCCGGCGAACTCGGTGTCGCGCTCGACCGGTTGGTGATGGTGGCCGACTCGGCGCGCGATCTGGGTGAGGGGCCCTGGGCCAACGTGGTGTCGGCGCTGATCGACGGCTTCGATCTGGTCGTGATGCGCACCGACCTGCGCGCCAGCGCGGCCCGTCGCCTGCAGGCACGGTTGCAGGCGCGCGGCGCGGTGCTGGTGCTGGTCGGGGATCCCGGGCCGTTCTCCTGCGACATCACCTTCACCAGCGACCGCGGCATGTGGGAGGGTCTGGGCCACGGGTCGGGGCGGCTGGAGCGCCGTCGGCTCTCCGTGACGGCACACGGGCGCCGGCTTCCTCGCCAGCGCCGGCTCGATGTGTGGCTCCCCGGTGCGGCGGGGCAGGTGGACGCGGTCCACGACACCCTTCACGACGCGCTGCACGACATCGACGTCCAACTGCCCGACACCCCGGCAGCGGCGTACCGCCAGACGGGTTGATGCGGCGCCATCGTGAACAGATCGGCTCGCTCGGCCGCGGTCACCGGACCGGTGCCTCTGATCGATGCCGCGTCTCCGCCGCGCCTGGTCGTCGTGCAGTGCCCGGACTGGTCGGTGGTGGCGGCCGGCGCTGTCGCCACCGAACCGGTCGCGGTCCTGCACGCCAACCGGGTCGTGGCCCGCACACCGGCCGCCGCCGACAGCGGGGTCCGTCAGGGGCACCGTCGACGCGAAGCCCAACGGATCTGCCCGGAGCTCCGGATCATCGCCCACGACCCAGCTCGCGACGGCCGCGAGTTCGAGGCAGCTGTGCGCAGCGTGGCCGAGATGGTGCCGCGCCTGGAGACCACCGAGCCGGGGATGTTCACGTTCCTCGCCAAGGGTCCGGCCCGTTACTTCGGTGGCGAGCACGCGATGGCACTGCGGGTGGCCACGCTCGTCGCTGACGCGATCCCGGTGATGCACACCTGGATGCTCGGCATCGGCATCGGCGACGGTCGGTTCACCGCCGGGGTCGCGGCACGCGACTCGGCCGTCCACTCCCGTCGTCGGGCCGATCAGCAGCCGACCATCATCGACCCCGGTGTCAGCGCGACACGGGCCTACCTGGCACCGCTGTCGGTGTCCGCGCTGCGTGATGTGGGCGGGCTCTCCGTCGAGCTCGTCGATCTCCTCCAGCGGCTCGGGCTGCACACCCTCGGCGCGCTCGCCGCACTGCCGGCCCCGGATGTGCTGGCCCGGTTCGGCACACCCGGGGCGTTCGCCCATCGCATCGCCGGTGGGGGCGATGATCGCCCGCCGGGCACGCAGAGCGCGCCACCGGATCTGCTCGCGATGCGTCTGTTCGACGACCCGGTGAAGATGCTCGACCCGCTGGTGTTCACCGCCAAGCAGCTCGCCGAAGAGCTCCACGGCTTGCTGGCCGCGAACGGTCGAGTGTGCACGCGTCTCGCGGTGACTGCCGAGACCGAGCACGGCGAGCGCAGCGAGCACCTCTGGTACCGGCCCGGCGGGTTGAGCGTTGCGGCCATCGTCGAACGGGTGCGCTGGCAGCTCGACGGCTGGATCCGCAAGCCGGGCGGGCTCACGGGCGGCGTCGTGACCCTCCGGCTGGTGCCGGACGAAGTGCGCTCCGACGACGGCAGCCAGCTCGGGTTCTGGGGCGGGCGCAGCGAGGCCGACGAATGGGCCGTGCGCGCGGTGTCACGCGTCGCCGGCCTCGTCGGCGAGCAGCAGGTGCTGGTGCCGATCTGGCATGGCGGTCGTCTCCCTGGCGACACCTACCGGTGGACATCGGTCGACCAGATCGACCTCGGCCCGGGTGCGGGTTCGGGTTCGGGCACCGGTGACGATCGGCTGCGTGCCCCCGACGTGCCGTGGTTCGGACAGCTGCCGGCACCTTCGCCGGCGACGGTGCTCACCGAACCCTTACCGGCCGAGGTGCTCGGTGCCACGGGCGATGTGGTCCGGGTCAACGGTCGTGGCCTGCTCAGCGCCGTACCCGACACGATCTCGATCCAGAGCAGCCCCGCTCAGAGCAGTCCAGCCCAGAGCAGCCCGGCCCAGTTCGGCCC
This sequence comes from Ilumatobacteraceae bacterium, assembly GCA_025463425.1. Classification (GTDB taxonomy): domain Bacteria; phylum Actinomycetota; class Acidimicrobiia; order Acidimicrobiales; family Ilumatobacteraceae; genus WLMZ01. The sequence goes on from JAOBWQ010000587.1 coordinate 2,449, forward strand.
CGCCCAGCTGATCACCGCGTGGGCCGGACCCTGGCCGGTCGACGAACGCTGGTGGGATCCCGCGGCGCATCGCCGCCTCGCCCGCTTCCAGTTCATCACCGCGCGCGGCACCGCGTTCTTGGCCGTCGTCGAACATCAGCAGTGGTGGATCATCGCCGTCTACTGAGAGCGATGTTGTGTGGCCGGCGACGCGGTGGGCATCCTGGCGGCGATGGGTGACGCGATCGAGCTGCGGGTGGCGCGGGTCGGCGATGTCGACGCGCTTGCGAACATCAAGATCACCGGGTGGGTGACGACGTATGCCGACCTCGTGCCGGCGGGCGTCCTTGGTCCACTCGTCGACGACGTTCGCACCCGTGCGGACTTCGCCGTGCTCGTGACGGATCCGAACGCCGTGCTGCTCGTCGCCACCGACGATGACGTCGTCGTCGGGTTCGGCGTCGGCGATGCGACGACCGGGTACATCGACTCGCTGCACGTGCTGCCGGCACATCGCAGCGGGGGAACTGGCAGGCAGCTGCTCGGTGCGCTCGCCAGCGAGCTGAGTGCCCGCGGATGCACGGAGATCGCGTTGCACGTCGTCAGTGGCAACGCCGGTGCGCAACGGTTCTACGAACGCCTCGGCGGCGAGCTCATCGGTACTGCGCCGGCGGACTGGGCACCCGACGTCATCGAGGCGCACTACCGATGGCCGGACCCGCAACGGTTGGCGGAGGCCGCAACCCGCTGAGCCGTCGCCGGTCACGGCGGCACTGGGCCATCCAACGACATCGCCAGTAGTTCGAGGACGTCGCTCGTCGGCCGAACATCGCCGAAGCTCCGGTAGATCGTGTGCAGCGTGGCGTTGAGATCAGCATCGCGGATGGCGGCGTTGGCATCCGCCACCATGATCACCCGATACCCGCGGGTGCTCGCGTCCCGCGCCGTGGATTCGCAGCACACGTTCGCAACGGTGCCGGCGATCAGCACCGTGTCGATGCCTCGTTGTTCCAAGAGCGCCGGCAGGTCGCAGCGCCCGGGGAAGAACGCACCAGCGGCAGTCTTCTCCACCAGGAGATCGTCTGGCCCGATGTCGAACTCATGCCACAGCCGATCACGAAGAGGACCTTCGCCGCCCGAGGAGCGGTACACCTCGGCAACGATCGGACCGAGGAACTCGACTCTCGCCGGCGAAGGGACGTCGGTCGCCGGTAGCACCCAGGCGATGGTGCCGCCGGCCGCACGGAGCGATGTCGCCATCGACTGGATGTTCGGCACGATCCCTCTGGCAAACGGGTTCTCCGTCAGGAAGAAG
>JAOBWQ010000419.1 GCA_025463425.1 Ilumatobacteraceae bacterium
GTGGTACGGCGCGGTGCGCACGCCGCGCTCGCTGGCCCACTGCTCACGGGGATGGACGATGCCGTAGGTCTTCTGGAAGTGCTCGGCGCAACGGGCCCGGACGTGCGCGTCGTTCTTGGCGTAGTCATAGAACCGGGCGATGTCGCTGTGGTGCGGGTCGACCTCGGGCTGGCCGTGGGTCATCCACTCGGCCAGCATGCGCGCCGCTCCCGGGGCTTCCTTGATCCACACCGCGCAGCACGACCACAGGTTCGCGACCTCCGGGATCTCGCCGATCAGCGGGAACGCGTCGGGTGTGAGTGAGAGGAGACCGTTGATCGCGTACTTGATCTCGGCGGTGCCGAGGATGTCAGGCATCAGCTCCAGCGCCTGCTCCAACTGCGGGTCGAAGTCGTCCATCGTGATCGGCAGCTCGGTCGGCGACAGCCGCGAGTCCTTGATCGAGGGGATCTCCTCGGCCTTCATGAAGATCGGGCGGTGGGCGTAGGAGCCGACCTCCATGCTGCCGGCACTCTGGCGCTCGTAGCAGAAGGTGTCCATGTCGCGGATGATCGGGAAGCCGAGCTCCTTGCCCGTCTCCTCCAGGACCGGGAACGGGCCGACGTCGATCATCTGGTGCACGACCGGGGTCAGGGGGATGTACGCGCCGGCCATCGCGGCCAGCTTCGGTGCCCATACGCCGACACAGATCACGACGTACTCGGCGTCGATCCGGCCCCGATCGGTGACGACGGCGACGATCTTGCCGTTCTCGACGATCAGGTCCTCGACCTCGACGTTGGCGAACGTCTGCAGCGCGCCGAGCGCTTGGGCCCGCTCGCGGAAGATCGTGCCTGCCCGCAGCGAGTCGACCACCGACACGGTCGGGAAATGACAGCCGCCGACGAGGATCTCCTCGTTGATGAACGGCACCATCTCCTTGATCTCGGCCGGCGTGACCATCTTCGCCGGGATGCCCCAGTTCTTGGCCGACACCATCCGCCGGCGGAGCTCTTCCATCCGCTCGGTGGTGCGCGCGATCTCGATGCCACCGCACTCGGTGTTGACGCCCATCTCGGTGTACTGGCGCTGGCTGTCGAGGTTCAGCGCAGCCATCTCACGGTTGTGGTCGACCGGGAAGATGAAGTTCGAGGCGTGCCCGGTGGAGCCGCCGGGGTTGGGCAGCGGGCCCTTGTCGATCTGGACGATGTCACGCCAGCCGAGCTCGGCCAGGTGACCGACCACACCGTTGCCGACGATGCCGGCGCCGATGACGACGACCTTGGCCGTCGTGGGGAAGTCGTTGCTCGCTGGGCTGCTCACGTGAGATGGTCCTCTCGTCGGGGTGGAACCGTTCTGCGGGATGATCCCGCATGGTGGTAAGTGTAGATGATCGCGGCGTGCACGGGGAAAAGCGCGTTCTCTCCGTTCATGTCACCACACATCATCGACTTCGATGATGTGTGGTGACATGAACGAGGGGCGGGAGGGTGGCTCGGGTGGGGCAAAGTCGGCTCAGCCGAGTTCGTCGGGCATCTCCGCCTTGCGGCGGGCGATGAATTCCCGCAGCTCGGCATCGAGCGCATCGTCGAGCGCAGGGGGCTCGTAGTCGGCCAGGCTCTTCTTGTACAGCTTGTTGGCGCGCTGGTCGGCGTCGGTGGAGCCTTCCTCCAGCCATTGCTCGTAGCTGTTGTTGTCGGCCGTGTTGCTGCGGTAGAACGCGGTCTCGAAGTTGGCCAGGGTGTGCGCGGTGCCGAGGTAGTGCATGCCCGGCTCGTTGCCGACGATGGCATCGACGGCCTGCCCGTTCGGGCTCATGTCGACGCCCTTGACGAACGTGTGCCACGCGCCGAGCTGATCGACGTCGAGCATGAACTTCTCGTAACCGAACGTCAGGCCGCCTTCCAGCCAGCCCGCGGCGTGGAGCACGAAGTTGACGCCGCCGAGGATCGTCGGCTGCATCGTGTTCGCCGACTCGTACGCGGCCTGCGCGTCGGCCACCTTCGACGCGCACAACCCGCCGCCGGAGCGGAACGGCACGCCCATCCGCCGCGCGAGGTGCGACATCACGTAGAGCACGAGCGCCGGCTCGGGTGTGCCGAACGTGGGTGCTCCCGTCTGCATCGACATCGACGAGGCGAAGGAACCGAGGATTACCGGCGCGCCTGGGCGGACCAGTTGCGCGAACGTCATGCCGACCATCGCCTCGGCCAGGCTCTGCGCGCAGACCCCGGCAACCGTCACCGGCGCCATCGCCCCGGCGAGGATGAACGGGGTGAAGATGCAGGCCTGGTTGTTCGCGGCATAGACATCGGCCGCGCCGAGCATCGTCTCGTCCCACACCAGCGGTGACGACGCGTTGATCAGGCTGGTCATCACGGTGCGGTCCTGCAGGTCGCCACCGAAGCCGATCCGGGCCAGATCGACGCTGTCCTGCGCGCGGCTCTTGGCCGTGACCGAGCCCATGAACGGCTTGTCGCTGTACTTGAGGTGCGTGTACACCATGTCGAGGTGGCGCTTGTTGACGGGGATGTCCACCGGCTCGCAGACCGTGCCACCGCTGTGGTGGATGTAGGGAGACGAGTAGGCCAGCTTGACGATGTTCTCGAAGTCGGCCAGGGTCGCGTAGCGGCGGCCACCGTCGAGGTCGCGCACGAACGGCGATCCGTAGTTCGGGGCGAAAACGGTGTTCATCCCGCCGATCTCCACGTTGCGCG
>JAOBWQ010000451.1 GCA_025463425.1 Ilumatobacteraceae bacterium
GGGTAGAAGTGCTCGAGCTTGGCGCCGGCGCTGTACAGCGGGTAGTTCGGCCCGGGCACGTTGCTGATGACCAGGTTGAAGGGAGGGTTCATCCGGTCGGCGATCCGCAGCCGGCTGTACATCCGCATCGCCCGCGCGGCGACGGCAGGCGGCGCGAACTGGGTGAAGTCCTGCAGGGTCTCTGCGGGGATCGCGGCGAAGTTGTCCTTGGCCGCCGTCATCGACGCGCGCACCCGCAGCAGCCGCTGCAGGGGATCGGCCTCGTTGGTGGCGAGATCGGCCAGCAGCGCGGAGACACGGTTCTGGTAAGCGTCGGATTCGCTGCCGCTGCGCACACTGATCGGCACCATCGCGATGAGTGGTTCGTCGGGCAGGCAGTCGTGCAGCAACAGGTACCGACGCAGCGTGCCCGAGCACAGTGCCATCACGACATCGTTGAACGTGCAGCCGAACTGGCGACGGATCCGCTTGGCGTCGTCGAGCGCGATCGTGCACGCGGTGAACCGACGGTGCGGCGTGATCGGCCGGTTCCACGGCGTGCGTGGCGCGTGGGTCGGCGGTAGCGCCGGAGGGTTGTCGACGTCGTGGTTGACGCCGCGCAGCCGCTCGCGCATCATCCGGCCGAACGGCCCCGGCATCGGTTGGGCGATCACGTCGGCCAGGGCGCGCAGGCCGCCGTTCTGGGTCGAGGCTGCGAGCTCGCGGATGCTGCGCACCGACAGGCGGATCATCTTCTCCGGCCGGCGCAGGTACTCGAGTGCGGTGATGCGCAGCATGTGGTCATCGGTCGGCACCGCGTCGGGCACCCACGGTGCGGTCGAGCCGGTGGGGCGGTAGTCGGGGCTGGGGTCGAGGATCGCGGCCAGCATCGAAGCGCCGGCCGCGCCGTCGATGGCGGCGTGGTGGACCTTGGTCAGCTGGGCGATGCGGGTGCCGTTGGCGACGCCCTCGATCACGTACAGCTCCCACAGCGGACGGGTGCGGTCCAGTGGGCGCGCGACGATCCGGCTGATCACCTCCGCCAGCTGCTCCGGCGTTCCCGGCTTCGGAACGGCGTGATGGCGGACATGGAAGTCGATGTCGAATGCCGGGTCCTCGATCCAGTACGGCATGTCCAGCCCGAACGGCACCTCGACCAATCGCCGCCGGAACGGCGCGAGCTGATCGATCCGTTCGAGGATGATCTGCTTGGTCGCTTCGACACTCGCGCCGCCCGGCGCGTCGGACGGATCGTAGATGTTCAGCGACGAGACGTGGCCGAAGACGCTGGCCGTCTCCATGTTCAGGAAGCTGACATCGATCCCGCTCAGTTGGCGCACCGCAGCAGCTTAGGTCGCGAATTCAGCGCCGAATTCCCTGACGTTCACGCCTCCTTCTGCGGAGTGGTACACAAGTGCCATGACGAGTCAGGACACGTACACGCGGGGACTCCACGAGCTGGGCGACGGGTGCTTCGCGTACCTCCAGCCCAACGGGGGGTGGGGCTGGAGCAATGCCGGGCTGGTGGTCGGCGACGGCGTGTCGCTGCTGGTCGACACCCTGTTCGATCTGCAGCTCACCGGAGCGATGCTGGATTCGATGACGGACGTGATCGGGCAGTCGCCGATCGGGACGCTGGTCAACACCCATGCCAACGGTGACCACTGCTACGGCAACCAGCTGGTGACGGGCGCCGAGATCATCGCCAGCGAGAAGGCCGCCCACGAGATGACGGAGGTCCCTCCTGCGACCCTCGCCGCGCTCAACGCGGCACCCGGCGAGCTCGGCGAGCTGTTCCGCGGCTTCTTCGGTGCGTTCCACTTCGACGGCATCGAGCACACCCTGCCGACACGCACGTTCAACGGCCGGCTGGACATCGAGGTCGGCGGGCGATCGATCGAGCTGATCGAGGTCGGGCCGGCGCACACGGCCGGCGACGTGATCGCCTACGTCCCCGACGCGAAGACCGTCTACACCGGCGACATCTTGTTCATCAACGGCACGCCGATCGTCTGGGCGGGGCCGCTCAGCAACTGGGTGGCCGCATGCGACCTGATGCTCGGCATGGACATCGAGACGGTGGTGCCCGGGCACGGACCGCTCACCGACAAGGGCGGCATCGCGCAAGTGCGTGACTACCTCGCCTACGTCGAGACCGAGGCGACGGCGCGGTTCCACGCCGGCATGGATGCGTGGGACGCGGCGCGTGATATCGCGCTGAACGGCTTCGGCGAGTGGGGCGAGCGGGGGCGCATCGCTGTCAACGTCGACACCGTGTACCGCCAGCTCGATCCGACCCACACCCGGCCCGACGTGGTCGAGCAGTTCAGGCGGATGGCTGCATTGGACGCTCCGCACTGACCGGTTCCGCGGCCGCAGCGGCTGCGGCAGCAGTCGCTGCCTTCTCCGCTTTCTCGGCCTTGTCCGCTTCGCGTTGGCGGGTGCGCTTCGAGCGCCGGATCGCGAACACCCAGCCGACCACCACGCACACCGAGAAGATGCACCACTGGATGGTGTACGAGACGTGTGGCGGACCACCGCTGAGATCGGGGAGACCCGTCGGGTCCGGCGGGGTGGCCGACGGCGGAACGGTCTTGATCAGGTCGATGTAGATCGGCGCGACGGGGCTGCCCATCCGCTTGGCGATCAGGTCGAGGTCGATCCGGCGCACCTCGTCGAGCTTGCCGCCGTCGCTGTTGTCGGTCAGCTGACCGGTCTGGCGGATCTGTGTGGTGCGGGCGAGGCCGCCGACGATCAACGTCCCGGACGGCGGCGCCGGCACGGGTTGACCATCGGCGACAAATCCGCGGTTGACGATCAGGATCGGCCCGCCGTCGATCTGGAACGGAGTCAGCACGTTCTCGCCGTTGGTCCCGTCGACGGTCTGGAGGATCTCGACGAACTGCTGGTCGGCGAGGTAGTGGCCCGAGGCGGTGACCCGTGAGTACTCGATCTCGCTGACCGGTGTCTTGCCGAGCACCAACGTCAGCTCGACGGCCTCGGCCTGCTCGCGCTGTTCGACCTTGGCGACGAACGCATCGCGTTCGATGTGCCGGTCCCACTGCCAGCGCGCCAGGCCGAGCATGCCGACCGATGAGACCAGCACGACGAGGTGGAACAGGATCCACTTCGGGCGGAGGAGGAACCGGTACATGCGGGTCCGACGGTACTGGCCGGACACCGACGCACACCATCGCGCGGACTACGGTGCCG
>JAOBWQ010000476.1 GCA_025463425.1 Ilumatobacteraceae bacterium
GCCGTCGGCGAACTCGGTCGACGACGACCAGCCCAACTCCTCGCTGAACCGGTGGCTGTTCGTGGTGAACGAACCGATGTCGATCCGCTGGTGATCCGGCGGCCATTCGACGTACCGCACGCCGGCGTCGTTCTCCGCAGCCGCGCAGATCATCGCAGCGATCTCGGACAGGGTGTTGTCGTTGCGGCTGCCGACGTTGTAGATCCGCCCGACCGCTGCGTCGCCCGTCGCGGTGAGCAGCGCGTCGACGGCGTCATCGACGTGCAGGCAGTCGCGCCGCTGCGAACCGTCGCCGAAGATCTCGATGACCTCGTTCTGCAACGCCTTGCGGACGAACACCGGAAGGAAGCCGAGCTCGTTGCTGGTCAGCCGCTGACGCGGGCCGTAGATGTTGCTCAGCCGCAGCGATGTCGCGGCCAACCCGTAGGCCTGCGCGTAGACCATGTGCAGCTGCTCGCCGGCCAGCTTGGCGACCCCGTTCACGTCGACCGGGTTCGCGGCGGTCAGCTCGTCGGCAGGCAGCTGGGCGACGCGGCCGTAGACCTGGCGGGTCGAGGCGTGCACGACGCGCACGGTCGGGCACACGCGGCGGATCGTCTCCAGCAGCTTGGCGTGGTCGACCGCGTTCAACTGCAGGTCGAGCAGCGGGTCGACCATCGAGGCGGTGTGGCTGACCTGGCCGGCGAGGTTGAAGATGATGTCGGCGCCGTCGAGCAACTCGGCGACGGAGGGATCTCCGATGCTGGCGACCAGGGACTGCACCGGGAGGCCGGCGATGTTGCGGGCGTCGCCACCGTGGCTGCTGACGAGGGCGTCGACGACGCGCACCTCGGCTCCGAGAGCGACCAGGGCGTGCACCAGGTTCGACCCGAGGAACCCCATCCCACCAGTCACCACGCACGTCGTCGCGCGCAGCGTCCGTTGCTCTGGCCCCCAGCCGCGCTGCATCACGGGCACGAAGCTACTGCATCAACCCGGTCACCGAACTGACACACTGACGAAATGGAAGCCGATGAGTACCGGCGGATGGCGGCCGCGGAAGAGTCCCACTGGTGGTACCGCAACACGCGAGTTCTGCTTCGCCAGCTCGTCGAACCGCTGCTCAGCCACGATGTGGGCGCACTGCAGCTCGACGCGGCGGGTGGTACCGGAGCGACCGGCGCCTGGCTGTCCGAGCACGCCACGACGGTCCTCGCGGATTACGAGCCACTCGCCCTCGAGATCACCCGCGAGACCCATCCGCGGTACCTGCCCATCCGTGCAGATCTGAACTCGCTGCCGTTCTCCGCCGGCGCCTTCTCGGCGATCGTCTGCGTCACGGCGCTCTACCACCGGATGAACCCTGACCCGGGTGCGGTCGTCGCCGGATTCGCGCGACTGACCCGGCCCGGCGGGATCGTCGTGCTGATGGAGCCCGGGGGCAAGCGGCTCTGGCGCGGCCACGACGAGGTCACCCACGGCGCGCGGCGGTTCAGCCTCGACGAGATGCGCACGATGGCGATCGACGCCGGGCTCGAGGTCGTCGTCGCCACGGGGGCGTACTCGTTCCTGGTGCCGCCCGCGTTCGTGATGGGACGCCTCGAACGGACATCGGACAAGAGCGATGTCGACCGCAACCAGAGCGGCCTCGGCGGGTTGTTCGGAAGGCTCGCCGCGATCGAGCGCCGATTGATCCGTCGACGACCGCTCCCCTTCGGTCTCTCGGTGATCGTGGTGGCTCGCAAGCCCGCTGCGTGACGCGACTACCTCGGGTGCCCGGACAGCGCATCGAGGTGTGACGTGTGGCGGGCGGCAGGACAGAAGTCCAGGTAGTTGATGTCCACAACTACACTGCGAACACCCCCGTCCCACCCTGAAGTGCTGATGACCACGTCTGCGACCACTCCCGTCTCCACCAGCAACGCCCGGCCCGGCACGGCCCGGGCCGCTCTCGGATACCGGGACTTCCGGTTCATCTGGATCGGGTTGTTCGCCAGCCAGATCGGCACGTGGATGCAGAACCTCGCGCTGCCGGCCTACATCGACGCGCGCACCCACTCCGCGACGTGGGTCGCGGTCATCGGCTTCGCCCAGCTCGGTCCCCTCCTGGTGCTGTCCATCCCCGCCGGCGTGTTGGCCGATCGCGTGCCGCGCAAGCCATGGCTGATCGGTACGCAAGCCGCGCAGCTGATGCTGTCGATCGGCATCGCCGTTCTGCTGGCGCGCGACGCATCGCTCTGGGCCATCTTCGCGATCCAGCTCGCGATCGGCACCTTCAACGCGCTCGGCGCTCCCGCGATGCAGGCCTCGATACCACTGCTGGTCAGCCGCGAGGACCTGCCCGGTGCTCTGTCGCTGAACTCGGTGATGCTCAACGGGTCGCGCGTCATCGGCCCGGCGCTGGCCGCCGCACTGATCGGCTTCGGCGTCTCGGTGCCGCAGATCTTCGTCATCAACGCGGGGACCTATCTGTTCGCGGTCGCCGGCATCGCGCTGATCACGATCCCTCACCAGCCGACGCGCATCGTCGAGAAGGGCTGGCAGAAGGTCATGGGTGGCTTGCGGATCGCCAAGAACCGCAGTGTGCTCAGCCGCATGCTGATCTCGATGACGATCCTGTCGTTCTTCTGCCTGCCGTTCATCGCGCTGTTCCCCTCGATCGCCCGGCTCACGTTCGGGATCGACTCGGAGGGCAGCACCTACAAGTGGCTGTACGCCACCTGGGGTCTCGGCGCCTGCCTCGGCGCGCTGGCGTGCGGATCGGTGCTGCTGCGCTTCGATCGTCGCAAGCTCATCGTCAACTCGTTCCGCTGCTTCGCCGCGACGTTGGGGATGTTCGCGCTCGTCCGCGGACCTGGCCTCGCGATCCCCGTCGGGTTCCTGCTCGGGTTCTTCTACTTCACGATCGTGACGCCGATCTCGATCGTGTTCCAGGTCAACATGTACCCGAACGAGCGGGCCCGGGTCATGTCGCTGTGGATGATGGCCTTCGGTGGCACGGTCCCCATCGGCGGGCTCGTGTTCGGACCGGTCGTCGATTGGATCGGTCCGCGCCCGGTGCTGTTCATCGGAGTCGTCGCCGCGGTCGTCCTCAGCTGGTGGTGCGACCTGATCGGCCGCCCGGCGCAGCTACTGCCCGAGGAGGCGGCCCGCGAGGCGCTCGAGGCCGGCCACCCGGCTGCCCTTGACGAGCACGGCGTCGTCGCCGGCGAGTGACGCCACGGCCGCCACGGGATCATCCGTCGGCGGCACGCCGTAGAGATCGGTGCCGACGGCGATCAGCTCGATGCCGCGCTCGCGAGCCAGTGCGGCGATCGACGCGTGATCCTCGACCGGATCGGCGAGCTCGGCCATCACGCCCAGCAACGCCACCCGGCGACCGGTGACGTGCAGCCGACCGAGCGTGTCCAACGCGGCGCGCATCGAGGCCGGATTGGCGTTGTAGGTGTCGTTGATCACGATCGCCCCGGCAGCGGTGCGGCCCATTTCCATCCGCCATGGCGACACCGCCGCATCACCGAGCGCGCGCGACGCGCTGTGCAGGTCGACGCCACAGACGCACGCTGCGGCGAGGGCTGCAGCGGCGTTGCCGGCCATGTGCTCGCCGCTGACGGCCAACGCCACCGGTACGTCGCCCCAGGGGGTCGACGCCGTGAACCGCGGTCGGGCGAGATCATCGAGCCAGAGCTCGAGGATGCGCACATCTGCCGCGTCGGTGCGTCCGAACGTGATCACGCTGCCGGCGCAGCGGGACGCCATCGCCGCCACGAGCGGATCATCGGCGTTGAGGATCGCTGTGCCGGTCGCGGGCAGCGCGTCGACGAGCTCGGCCTTGGCTCGGGCAACGCCCTCGATGCCACCGAGCAGTTCGGTGTGCGCCGCCGCGACCCGGGTGACGATGCCGATGTCCGGCCGCCCGACGTCGCAGAGACGGGCGATCTCGCCCAAGCCGCGCATCCCCATCTCCAGCACGAGCGCCTCGGTGTCGTCAGGCGCGTTGAGGATGGTGACCGGGAGACCCTGATCGTTGTTGAAGCTCCGCTCGTTCGCCGCGGTGCGCAGTCCTGCGGCCAACGCTGCGCGGGCCAGGTCTTTGGTGCTGGTCTTGCCGACCGATCCGGTCACGCCGATCACCCGCGCGGTCGTCCGCCCACGCCCCCAGCGACCGAGGTCCAGCAGTGCTGTCGCCGTGTCCGCGACCACGATCGAGGTGCCCTCGCTCGCGGCGTGCTGGACCAGCACCGCACCGGCGCCACCAGCCTGCGCGCCGGGCACGAACGCGTGGCCGTCACGGTCGGCGACGATCGCGACGAACAGCTGCCCGGCTTCGACCGACCTGCTGTCGAACGAGACACCGTCGAGGTCCACGTCGGGACCGACGAGCGTCCCGCCGGTCGCGTGCGCGACGTCGCTTGCCCTGAATCGCATGCCGTCACCGTACTGTCGTCGCCTCTGCTCGACCGGTAGGGATCGGTGCCAGCGCCCGCGGCCGCGCCAGGGCTACCGTTGCCCGATGGCCGCTGATCCGCCCGACGACCGCATCAACCTGATCGTGATCTTCGGCGGGCAGTCGGCCGAGCACGATGTCAGCTGCGTCACTGCCACCCACGTCCTCCGCGCGGTCGACCAGAGCCGCTACCGGGTCACGCCGATCGGCATCGACCGCGATGGCCGGTGGCAGCTTGCCACGGGAGCCCTGCGCGCCTTGGCGTCGGGGCCGGACGCTCTCCCGGAGCGCCTCGAGGCCGTCGGCGACTCGGTGTCTCCCAGCCCGCTCTTGAGCAGCGCCGCGTTCGCCGGGCCGGTGGTGGTCATGCCCTTGCTGCACGGGCCGCTCGGTGAGGACGGCACGGTGCAGGGCCTGCTCGAGCTGATGGACGTGCCCTACGTCGGCAGCGGCGTGCTCGGTTCCGCCGTGGGGATGGACAAGGCCCTCGCCAAAGAGGTCCTCGGGTTCCACGGCATCACCCAGGCGAAGTGGGTCAGCCTGCGCGAGCACGAGGTCACCCCGACGCGGCTCGCCGAGATCGTCGCCGAACTGGGCCTGCCCGTGTTCGTCAAGCCGTCGAACATGGGCTCGTCGGTCGGGGTCTCCAAGGCGTCGAGCGCCGAGGAGCTGCAGGCATCCGTCGAACACGCGCTCAGCTACGACGAATGGGTCGTCATCGAGGAGGCGATCGTGGGGCGCGAGATCGAGGTCGCGGTGCTCGGCAACCTCGAACCACGGGCGAGCCTGCCCGGTGAGATCGTGCCCGGCAATGATTTCTACGACTACGAGGACAAGTACCTCGTCGACGGCGCCGAGCTGCGCATCCCCGCGCCGCTCACCGACGACCAGACTGCGACCGTTCGCACGCTCGCCATCTCCGTCTACCAGGCGCTCCGTTGCGAGGGACTCGCCCGCGTCGACTTCTTCTTCGAGGAGCACGGCCGCGGCTTCCTCATCAACGAGGTCAACACCATGCCCGGGTTCACGCCGATCTCGATGTACCCGAAGATGTGGCAGCAGACCGGGATGACCTACCCCGAGCTGGTCGACAACCTGATCGACCTCGCCGTCGAGCGCCACCACCGCCGCCGCCGCAACACCAAGCACTAAATCCAGTTCCGCGCACGTTTTCTACCCCGAGAGCGCGTCGACGGCTGCAAACTCGTGCAAGCGCGCCGTTCGCGTCGACCGCGAGCGCCGTGCTTGCTCTTGTTCGCAGTAAAACCCGCGCCCTGCGGGTGATAGACGTGCGCGGAACTGGGGGTCGGGGGTTACGGGCGGAGGGCGGCGAGGACGAAGGCGATCAGCTCGTTGCGGAGGCGGCGCAGGCCGATGGCCGTCACAGGCCACTCGACCGCGCGCAACGCCTCGGGCTCGGTGGCGATGCCGGTGACGGTGGCGTAGGCCAGCGCGATGACCAGGCCGGGGTCTGCACGTCGGAGCATGCCGGCGTCCATCTGCTCACGCAGGTAGTCGGTGGCTCGACGAACGAACGGCTGGACCTGCATGGTGAGCCGTTCGGCGTGGGCCGGCGAGAGTCGGCTGACCTCGCGCACGAGGCCGAGCAACGCCGGGCGACGCACGGCCGGCCGGAAGACCGCCTTCACGACGGCCTCGATCCGGGCGAGCGGGGCGTCGGCCGCGGCACGGACCGCCGCCTCGATCACGGCGGCCAGCTCCAGCGCGGTCTGTTCGAGCACTGCGTCGAGCAGCTCGTCCTTGGACGGGAACCAGTACAGCAAGGTCTGCTTGGCAACGCCGACCCGGCCGGCGATGTCGTCGAGTGACGTCGCCGCGAACCCGCGCGAGCCGAACAGATCGACGCTGGCCTCCAGGATCGAGGCCCGGGTGTTGCCGCGGCGGACGGTCACGGCTGTCTGTCTACCAGGTGGTAGACAAACCTGCTAGACAGTGACCCGTGAAATCGAGCTGGTCATGATCGCCGAACAACTGGCGGGCAAGCGGATCGCGATCACCGGCTCGACCGGCTTCGTCGGCACCGCGTTGGTCGAGCGGTTGCTGCGCAGCGCGCCGGGATGCGAGCTGGTCCTGCTCATCCGCGGTGGCAAGCGCGGTGCTCCCGAGCGCGCCCGCCGGGAGATCTTCAAGAACGACTGCTTCGATCGCCTGCGTGCCGAACTGTCCGACGCCGGGACCGAGACCTTCGACGAGTTGATCGCCCGTCGGGTCAGCACGATCAACGGCGACGTGAGCACCGACGGGCTGGGCCTGAACGATGCCGACCGGGTCCTGCTCGCCAGCTGCGACACGATCATCCACTCCGCCGCCGCCGTGGCGTTCGACTCCCCCCTCGACACGGCCGTCGAGATCAACCTCCTCGGTCCCAGCCGGATCGCCGAGACCCTGCACGCGCTCGGCGTGGCTCCGCACCTCGTGGCCGTCAGCACCTGCTACGTGGCCGGCAACCGGCGCGGCCACGCGCCGGAGCAGCTCGTCAGCGAAGGTCCGTTCGACCTCGGGCTGAACTGGCGCAAAGAGGTCACCTCGGCGCGGCGCCTGCGCAGCGATGCCGAAGCCGCGAGCCGTCTCCCGGACAAGCTCCGCGAATTCCGGTCCGATGCGCGCAAGGAGCTCGGCGCGGCAGGCGCGCCGGCGCTCGCTGCCAAGACCGAGCAGCTGCGCGAACGATGGGTCACCGACGAGCTCGTCGAGGCCGGCCGCGCCCGCGCCGCCAGCGTCGGCTGGCCGGACGCGTACGCGTTCACCAAGGCGCTCGGCGAGCAGGCATTGATGGAGACCAAGGGCAACGTGCCGGTCAACATCGTCCGCCCCAGCATCATCGAGTCTGCACTCGCCGAGCCCCGCCCGGGCTGGATCCGCGGCTTCCGGATGGCCGAGCCGGTCATCCTCAGCTACGCCCGCGGCCTGCTCACCCAGTTCCCGGGCGTGCCCGAGGGAACGGTCGACGTGATCCCGGTCGACCTCGTCGTGGCCGCGATCATCGCCGTTGCCGCCACCGGTCCGTCGGCGCCGCGGATCACCCAGGTCGCGAGCGGCGGGGTCAACCCGCTGAAGTACCAGGCGATGGTGGACTACATCCGCGGCTGGTTCACCGAGCATCCGCTCTACGACGCCGAGGGTCAACCGATCGAAGTTCCCGAATGGAAGTTCCCGGCGAGAGGCAAGGTGCAACAGCAGCTGAAGCGAGCGAAGACCTTGGCCACGCGGGCCGAGCAGACGTTGCAGATGCTGCCGCTGCGGGGCACACAAGCCACCTGGGCAGCCAAGTTGGAAGAGCGCAAGCTCGACATCGAACGCGCCTACGAGTACGTGCAGCTGTACGGCCTCTACACCGAGTGCGAGGCGCTGTATCAAGTCGACAACCTCGACTCGATGTGGGCCGGGCTGGATGCGACGGATCGAGCAGCGTTCAACTTCGATCCCCGCTCGGTCGACTGGGAGCACTACGTCACCACGATCCATCTGCCGTCGATCGTCCGCCACTCCCGCGCGAAGTCGAGCCCAGGCAAGAACCGCAACGACCGCACCGACCGGCTGCGCCGCAGCGTGCTCTCACCTGAACGCCACCTCGCCGCCTTCGATCTCGAGAACACCCTGATCAGCAGCAACGTCGTGGAGAGCTTCTCCTGGCTGGCCACGCGGCGACTCAACGCTCCGGAGCGGATCCGCTACGTGCTGCGCACCCTCGCCCAGGCGCCGAGCCTGTCGGCGATGGACCGCAAGGACCGCGCCGACTTCCTGCGCTTCTTCTACCGCCGCTACGAGGACGCCCCCGTCGCCCAGATCGCCGAGGACAGCAAGGAGCTGCTGACCCAGCTGATCGTCACCAAGAGCTTCCCGGCCGGCATCCGGCGGGTGCGCGAGCACCGTGCGCTCGGCCACCGCACGATCCTGATCACCGGCGCGATGGACTTCGCGGTCGCCGGCCTCAAGCCGCTGTTCGACGAGATCGTCGCCGCCGAGATGACCGTGCGACCGGACGGCACCTACAGCGGGGAGCTGTCGAAGGTGCCACCCACCGGCGAGACCCGGGCCCAGGTGCTGGCCGATTACTGCGCCGCCGAGGGTTTGCTGCTCGAGGAATCGATCGCCTATGCCGACAGCACCAGCGACCTGCCGATGCTGGAGTGCGTCGGGTTCCCGGTCGCCGTCAACCCGGAGACACGCCTCGCTGCGATCGCACGCAAGCGCGGTTGGCTGGTCGAGGACTGGTCGAAGGCTCCCGGTGGCCCGCGCCCGCTGCTGCCGGTCGGCACGATGCTGAGCGAGCGCGAGCGCAAGCGGTCGTTCCCGGGGATGGTCATGAGCAGAGGCAAGAGCTGATGAAGGCACTGCAGGTCTCCCGCAAGGTCGCCCGGCTCGGCCTGGCCCGGATGGCATCGGCCGTCAGCCCGTCGGCAGCGGCCAAGGTCGGTCCGATCAAGCTCGTCACCGTCGATCCGCCGGAGTCGCTGGGCGACGGATGGCACACGGTCAAAACCCGTCTCAGCGGGATCTGCGGCAGCGACCTGAGCACGATCGAAGGCCATGCGTCGACATACTTCGACGACCTCGTCTCGTTCCCGTTCACACCCGGCCACGAGGTCGTCGGCGAGCTCGCCGACGGCACCCGAGTGGTCATCGAACCGGTGCTCGGACACGCCGCGCGCGGCTTCCCACTGCCCTTCCCGGATGCAGCCCCGGGCGACGGCGACGACTACGCCCACCTCGCCCTCGGCCACCTCGCGCCCGGCATCCAGACCGGCTTCTGCCACTCGACCGGCGGCGGTTGGAGCACGTACTTCCAGGCACACGCCAGCCAGTTGCACACCGTGCCCGACGCGCTGAGCGACGAGGCGGCCGTGATGATCGAACCTGCAGCGGGCGGGATCCACACCGCACTGATGTGCTGGCCGATGGTCGCCGAGGTCGAGCGCCCCATCATCGCCGTCCTGGGAGCGGGAACGATGGGCCTCTGCGCGATCGCCGGGCTTCGCCGGTACGTGCCCGGCGCGCACATCATCGTCGGCGCCCGCTACCCGCACCAGCAGGCGTACGCGAGGGCGTTCGGCGCGGACGAAGTCGTCGCTCCCAAGGAGCTCGGTCGGGCCGTGCGCCGCACCGTCGGCTGCCACGTCATCGGCGACTACCTCAGCGGCGGCACGCATGTCACCATCGACGCGGTCGGCAACAGCGGGTCGATCGAGTCGTGCCTGCAGATCACGCGGCCACGCGGCACGGTGATCCTGATGGGCATGCCGGCCGAGGTCACGGTCGACCTCACGGGGCTCTGGCACCGCGAGACCAAGATCTCCGGCTCGTACACCTATGGCACCGAGTCGATGCCGGACGGCTCGACTGCACGCACGTTCGCGCTGGCGATCGACACGGTGGCAGCGCTCGACATGGGCCGGCTCGTGTCGGCCACCTACCCCCTCGACGACTACGAGGACGCGATCGCCCACGCGGCGTCCGCCGGTCGCCGCGGTGCCGTGAAGGTCGCGTTCGACCTGCGCGAAGCCCCCAAGACAAAGACGAAGTCCGAACCCAACATGGAGAAGCACTGATGCCCCGTCCCGGATTCGTCCTCGAGGTGGATCGCAACACGCCACCGATCCTGTTCTGGCGCGGCGAGAACTTCAGCCTGGAGAAGCTGCCGGCCGGGCGCAGCCGGGTCATCTACGCGCCCGAGCCGCTGGAACCGCTGAAGGACATCGACGGCTCGATCGTCGATGCGCTGCTCCATCCGATCGATCACGATCCGCTCCCCGAGCTGCTGTTCCCGGGGATGAAGCTGACGATCGCGTTCGACGACATCAGCCTGCCGCTGCCCCCGATGACGAAGCCGGACATCCGCCAGCGCGTCATCGAGGCCGTGCTCGACATGGCCGCAGATGCCGGCGTGGACGACGTCCACATCATCGCCGCGCTCGCCCTTCACAGGCGGATGACCGAGGCCGAACTGCGCCATGCCGTCGGTGACCGCGTCTACGACGCGTTCGCACCGCGTGGCTTCCTGTACCAGCACGACGCAGAAGACCCAGACGCGTTGGAGTACCTCGGCCAGACGCCACATGGCGAAGACGTCGAGATCAACAAGCGCGCCGCGAACAGCGACCTGCTCGTCTACGTCAACATCAACCTCGTCGCGATGGACGGTGGTTGGAAGAGCACGGCCACCGGGCTCAGCAGCTACAAGAGCCTGCAGCACCACCACAACCCGAAGACCATGGAGCAGACCCGCAGCTTCATGGACCAGCACAAGAGCGAGCTGCACAAGAGCAACTGGCGGATGGGCAAGGTGATGATCGACAGCGGCGTCAAGGTCTTCCAGATCGAGACGACGA
>JAOBWQ010000549.1 GCA_025463425.1 Ilumatobacteraceae bacterium
GACGGCGGCGAAGAGCACCTGATCGTGCTCCCCACCGGTAGCCGTCCGTCGGTCGTCGACGGCAACGACATCAAGGCCGGCGACCCCGTCACCGACGGTCCCTTCGATCCGAAGGAGATCATGGAGATCAAGGGCATCCGCGAGACGCAGGTGTACCTCGTCGAGGAAGTCCAGAAGGTCTACCGCGACCAGGGTGTGTCGATCTCCGACAAGCACATCGAGCTGATCGTGCGTCAGATGACGCGGCGCATCGGCGTGCAGGAGCCGGGCGAGACCGGGTTCCTGCCTGGCGAGCGTGCCGATGCCAAGGTCTTCCGCGACACCAACAAGCGGATGGTCGAGGAGGGCTTGCGCCCGGCAGAGGGACGCCCCGAGTTGATGGGCATCACGAAGGCCTCGCTGGCCACCGAGTCGTGGCTCTCGGCTGCGTCGTTCCAGGAGACCACCCGGGTGCTCACCGAGGCGGCCATCGACGGCCGCAGCGACAGCCTCCTCGGCCTCAAGGAGAACATCATCATCGGCAAGCTGATCCCTGCGGGCACGGGCATGGAGCGCTACCGCGACTTCGATGTCTCCGCACCGGACTACAAGCCGATGGCGTACTACAGCAGCGACACCGAGGACCCGGCCGCCTGGCTGGGCAACCTGCACGGCACCTACGCCGCGGACACCGATCTCGCCGAGGCCTGATCTCTGGTCCGGCGCTCGCGCTGAGCTGACGAAGTGAACAGACGCCGGTGGCCACCCAGCCGCCGGCGTTCGTTCATTTTTCGTCACAACTCCGCGCTGTCGATCCCGGCACGATCGTTCTAGGATTCCGAAGATGATCGCAACGACGAGCACGGCAGCGGACACCGCTCGGGCCCAGCTGGAGGACCAGCCCTACGGTTGGAGCCTGCCTCAGCCGTTCTACGTCGACCCGGACTACTTCGCGCTCGACGTGCAGCACGTGTTCGTGCCCCGGTGGATCTTCGTCGCGCACACCTGCGAGATCGCCGAGATCGGGGACTGGATCCGCGTCGACGTCGCCGGCGACTCGATCATCATCGTGCGCGGCAAGGACGGCGGCCTTCGCTCGTTCTTCAACACGTGCCGCCACCGCGGCTCGTTGATCTGCCTCGGTGAGAGCGGCCACGCTCGTCGGCTCGTCTGCCCCTACCACCAGTGGAGCTACCACCTCGACGGCTCCTTCGCAGGTGCCCGCTACGTGGCCGACGACTTCGACCCTGCCGAGTTCGGGTTGTCGCCCGTGCACTGCGCCACCGTCGGTGGCTACGTGTTCGTCTGCCTGGCCGACGAGGCACCCGATTTCGCCGCCTTCGCCGACGCGACGGCGCCGTTCCTGGCGCCACACGACCTGGAGCACGTCAAGATCGCCCACACCCAGGTCATCGTCGAGCAGTCGAACTGGAAGCTCGTCATGGAGAACAACCGCGAGTGCTACCACTGCGTCGGAGCTCATCCGGAGCTCATGCACTCGATCGCCGAGTTCGACGGCCCGGGCTCGTCGGCATCGGGCCACGGCGTGGAAGAGATGCTCGAGCGCAAGTTCGCCGAGTGGGACGACGCCGGAATCATCCACGAGCACACGACCGAGGGCGGGCAGGAGTGGCGTGTGGTGCGCATCCCCTTCACCAACGACTCCGTGGCGATGACCCTCGACGGCTCGCCCGCATGCAACAAGTTGCTGGGCGACCTCGACGAGTCGCTGCGGGAACTGGGCTCGGTGCGCGTGCTGCACCTACCCAACACGTGGAACCACGTGCAATCGGACCACGTCGTCAGCTTCAGCGTGCTGCCGATCAGCGCCACGGAGACGAAGCTGGTGACCCGTTGGCTCGTCCACCAGGACGCAGTGGAGGGGATCGACTACGACATCGATCACCTGACCAAGGTGTGGGAGGCCACCAATGATCAGGACCGAACCCTGGCCGAGAACAACCAGCGCGGCATCGCCTCGCGCGGCTATCGCCCCGGCCCGTACGTCCCGATGATCGAGACCGGCACCGCCGACTTCACCCAGTGGTACCGCGACACCCTGTTGGCCGGTCTTCGCGGCGACGGCTGAGTCGACAGATCACGCGTCGAACGACATCCGTCGCTCGGCCGGCGGCCTGTGGTAGTGGAACTTCACGGCGCGAGGGTTGCCAGCCACCGGACACGCCCCTAACATTGCAGGGTCCTGTGCGACGGTGGAACCCGACGTACGAGCCATCGATGCAGAAATCCGTTCCACGTGAACGCGAAAGGTTGACGCGTGCCCACAATTCAGCAGCTGGTTCGCCAAGGGCGCAGCAGCAAGTTCACCAAGACGAAGACGCCGGCCCTCAAGGGCTCGCCGCAGCGTCGCGGTGTGTGCACCCGTGTGTACACCAACACCCCGAAGAAGCCGAACTCGGCACTGCGCAAGGTCGCTCGTGTGCGCCTCACCAGTGGCGTCGAGATCACGGCCTACATCCCGGGTGAAGGTCACAACCTGCAAGAGCACAGCATCGTGCTCGTCCGTGGTGGCCGCGT
>JAOBWQ010000579.1 GCA_025463425.1 Ilumatobacteraceae bacterium
GATGCGTGCGAGATCTACACCGATGTCACCGGCGTGTTCACCGCCGATCCGCGCATCGTGCCCCGCGCCCGCAAGCTCGCCCACGTCAACTTCGACGAGATGCTCGAGATGGCCGGCGCCGGCAGCAAGGTGCTCGCCCTGCGCAGCGTCGAGTTCGCGCGCAACCACAACGTCCCGCTCCACGTCCGCTCCAGCTTCACCTGGGAGCCCGGCACGTGGGTCAGCGCCAAGGAGCCCAACATGGAAGATCCGATCATCTCCGGGGTCGTCACCGACACCAACGACGCGAAGGTCACCATCGTCGGTGTGCCCGACCGGCCCGGTATCTCGGCGACGCTGTTCGAGCCACTGGCCGCGGCGAACGTGAACGTGGACATGATCGTCCAGAACACGTCCAAGGAAGGCACGACCGACATCAGCTTCACGATGCCCAAGGCCGACATGGACGTCGCCGAACAGATCGTTGCCCGCGTCGCCGCCGAGATCGGCGCCCTGGGTGTCAGCCACGACGCCAGCATCTCCAAGATCAGCCTCGTCGGCGCCGGGATGAAGACCAGCCCGGGCATCGCCGCCAAGATGTTCCGCGTGCTCGCCGACGAAGGTGTGAACATCGAGATGATCTCGACGAGCACGATCCGGATCAGCGTGGTCTGCGCGGCGGCCGATCTCGAGCACGCCGCGCGCAGCCTGCACACAGCGTTCGGCCTCGACGGGCCCTCGGACTACGCAGCGCCGCTGCCCGAGCGCAAGTGACTCACGCTCAGTCGCCGACTGTGACCGTTGGCCACGGCTCGTCGCTGTGATCACGCCCTACAGACCTGCGAGACTTCGCTGATGGCACGCCGTCCGCAGCTCATCCCGTGGCGCACCGCGGGGCGGACCAGCGAGGACCAGACCTCGGCCGACGACGTCGTCCGCGAGATCGGCTGGGTGTTCAACAACGAGACCGGCGACACCCTCGATCTCGAGGAGTTCACCGGCACCGGCGACAACGAGATCTACGCCTACCTCACCGCGTTCGATCTGCTCAGCCCCGACATCGCCGAGCAGACCCTGGTCGAGATCGGCTCGGGCATCGGCCGGATGACCGCGGGGTTCAGCAAGGCGTTCGGTCACGTCATCGCGTGCGACCTCGATGCTGCGTTCCTGGAGCGCTGCCGTCAGACCGTCGCCAAGCTCGGCGTCGTCGAGCGGTTGCGCACCGTACACGTCGCCGACGGGCGCACGCTGTCGATCGACGACGCCGAGGCCGACCTCACGTTCAGCTACATCACCCTGCAGCACTGCGATCACAACGACGCGCTGTCGCTCGTCGGCGAAGCAGCGCGGGTCACCAAGCCAGGCGGGCACGTGGCCCTCAACTTCCGCACGTGGACCGGCGTCGACTTCGCCCTGTGGCCGCTCGGCAAGATCACCCGCGCCATGTGGCGGGTTCCGAAGTTCGGTCCCTGGCTGGCCAAGCGCCGGCTGGCTTCGCGACTCGGTTGGCAGGCCAACCGGCTCTCGCCCGATCAGGTCTCGCGCTACCTCGATGGTCTCGACGTGAAGTTCGCGACACGGGCCATCTACCACTCGCCGCAGCGGTCGATGGCGAAGCGGTCCGACGCCGAGCTGCGCACCTTCGACGGCGTCAACCAGAGCCACTGGTGGCTCGTCGCCGAACGGCTGTAGGCGGAACAGCGGCGCGCGCTGACCTGGTGAAACGGTCGAACAATTCCGGCCAGGCCCTGCAGATGCGCCGTTAGCCTTGATCGGCGATCGCAGGCCGACGGCCTGCAGACGGTAGGAGCAGGCAAATGAGAGTCGGAATCGTCGGCGCAACGGGTCAGGTCGGTTCGGTCATGCGAGCGATCCTCGCCGAGCGCAACTTCCCGGTCACCGAGATGCGCTACTTCGCATCAGCGCGGTCGGCCGGCACCACGCTGCCTTGGGGCGACCAGCAGATCACCGTGGAGGACGCCGCACTCGCAGATCCGAGCGGACTCGACATCGCCCTCTTCTCGTCCGGCGCGACGTCGTCGAAAGAGCTCGCCCCTCGCTTTGCCGCTGCCGGCGTGATCGTGATCGACAACTCGTCCGCGTTCCGCATGGATCCGGACGTGCCGCTGATCGTCAGCGAGGTCAACGGTGACCAGATCGCCAACGCCCGCAAAGGCATCATCGCCAACCCGAACTGCACCACGATGGCCGCGATGCCGGTGCTCAAGCCACTGCACGACGAAGCCGGGTTGGTGCGCCTGATCGCCAGCACTTACCAGGCGGTCAGCGGAGGTGGCCTCGCCGGTGTCGACGAGCTCGACAAGCAGGCGCGCCAGGTCGCCGACCAGGCTCGCGAGCTGACCCACGACGGCACCGCCGTCTCGATGCCGACCCCGTCCAAGTTCGTCAAGCCGATCGCGTTCAACGTGCTGCCGTTCGCCGGCAAGATCATCGACGATGGTCTGTTCGAGACGGACGAGGAGCAGAAGCTGCGCAACGAGAGCCGCAAGATCCTCGGCATCCCCGAGCTCCGGGTCAGCGGCACGTGCGTGCGCGTACCGGTCTTCACCGGGCACAGCATCAGCATCAACGCCGAGTTCGCTCGTCCACTCAGCGTCGAGCGGGCCACCGAGCTGCTCGCCTCCGCGCCCGGCGTCGAGCTGATGGACGTACCGACGCCGCTCGATGCCGCTGGTCAGGACCCCAGCTACGTCGGCCGGATCCGCGTCGACGAAGGTGTCGAGGGCGGCCGTGGGCTCGCCCTCTTCCTCAGCAACGACAACCTCCGCAAGGGCGCCGCGCTCAATGCCGTCCAGATCGCCGAACTGCTGATCCCCCAACTCAGCAATCGCTGATCCGTCGCACCGGAGGACGTGTGGCGCGACCGGGCCACGCGGAGAGCCTCCGACGTCACGGGCAGGCGCAGGGCAGGGCGTGGCAGCGCGGGCAACCGGCGGCGTAGCGCTGCACGGCAGCGGTGAGGTCGATGCCCATCTGGTTGGCGAGGGTGGCCACCCAGGCGAGGACATCGCCGAACTCGTGGAGCTGCTGATCGACAGTGCCCTTGCGCACGGCCTGGGCCAGCTCGCCGACCTCCTCGGCCAGCCAGGCGACGGTGCTCGGCACGCCACGAGCGCGATCGCGCTCGCCGAAGGTGCGCTCGATGACGCCCTGCAGCTCGGAGATCTCCATCAGTCGGCTCGCCGGCGGATGATGACGGTGGACTCGGCGTCGATTCGCAGCGGTCCACCGTCGCCGCCGGCGGCGCCGGGCTGGCTCTCGAACTCGACGAGGTACTCGCCCTCGGGGATGAACTCGAACGGCTTGTCGTCGAGGTTGGCGATGATCGTCAACGGCCCGCGGAACAACACCAGCGATGTCGCCTGACGGTCGAAGATCTCGAGTGGCTCCGACCACAGCGCCGGCAGCCGGCGGCGAAGTTCCATCATCGACCGGTAGCGCGCCCATGTCGAGGCCGGGTCATCGATCTGCTCGGCAACCGTCAACGCTGCCGGCAGCGGCGCTGTGTCGAGCCAGGTGTGCGGCGCAGTCGTGAAGCCGTTCAGCTTCGACGAGTCCCACGGCAGCGGACCGCGCGCGACGTCTCGGCCGGCCGCACCGTCGTTGCGCGTGCTCACCGGATCCATCGCGACGCCGGTCAGCACGGCATCGGGCAGTCCGAGCTCCTCGCCCTGGTAGACGAACGTGATCCCGTCGAGCGCGATCATCAGCGCGGTGACGGCCATTGCTCGCCGCACACCGATCTCGCCGACGCCGAAGCGGCTGATGGCCCGTGGCTGGTCGTGGTTCGAGAGTGCCCACGCAGCACCGCCGTGTGCGGCGCGGACGTAGGTCATCAGGTCGGAGAGGATCGTCGCCGCTTCCCAGTTCGACGCGCTGAGCTTGAGCACGAACCCGGCATCCAGACCCTTGCCGTCGACGTACTCGGTGAAGCGCTCGATGTTGCGAACGTCCATCTCACCGAGCAGCACGGCGTCGTAGGGCTGGACGATCCGGCGCCACTCCTCGAAGATCTTCGTCGTCTCCGGCCGATGGAGGTCGTGGACGTGCTGATAGGAGGCGAACACGTCCTTGGGGTGCATCCCTGGGGTGACAGGGCGGACCTGCGGGTTGTCCCGGAACTGGGGATCCTTGGTGAGCCCGTGGGCGACGTCGATGCGGAAGCCGTCGACGCCGCGCTTGCACCAGAAGGTGAGGATCTCGCGGAACTCCTCGAGCACCGCGGGATTGGCCCAGTTGAGGTCGGGCTGCTCGGGAAGGAACAGGTGGCAGTAGTACTTGCCGGTGCCCGCCGGATCCAGCGTCCATGCCGGGCCCCCGAAGTGGCTGACCCAGTTGTTCGGCGGCCCACCGTCGGGCGCTGCATCGCGGAAGATGTAGTACTGCCGGTAGGGGCTGTCGACGTCGGCGATCGCGGCCTGGAACCACGGGTGCTCATCAGAGCTGTGGTTGGGCACGATGTCGACGAACACGCGCATCCCGAGCTCGGTGGCCCGGGCGACGAGATGATCGAAGTCGGCGAGCGTGCCGAACGCCGGATCGACGTCGACGTAGTCGGAAACGTCGTAGCCCTGGTCCTTTCCCGGGCTGGGGTAGAACGGCGTGATCCACACGACGTCCACCCCCAGGGTGTCGAGCACATCGAGCTTGGCGGAGATGCCACAGAGGTCGCCCATGCCGTCGCCGTCGCTGTCGAAGAAGCTCCGGATGTAGATCTCGTAGCCGATCGAACCACGCCACCAGTTCCGCCCGCCGGGCAGCATCGATCGATCCGTCTGCACTCCCGTCGCCATGAGGACAAGGTACCCGGGTCAGTCCCGGGTCCAGCGGAAGGTGCGCATGCAGAGCACGAACCCGAGGACGCACCAGCCAAACAGGACCAACGCCCCCGTCGCGTGGTGCCACGAGTGGCCGGGCTCGACGACGAGGAAGCTGTCGGGCAGGAACACCGAACGCATCCCCTGGCAGATCCAGAACAGCGGGAACACCTTGGCCACGCCGAGCAACCAAGCCGGCAGTTGGGTGACCGTGATCCAGACCCCGGAGATGAACTGCAGCGCGACGAACGGCAAGTTGACCACCGCCGGGGCCGACTTCGCATCGCGGATGACCGAGCCGACCGTGATCCCCATCAACGTCGCCGCCGTCGTGCCGAGGCCGAACACCCACACGAACGTCAGCCACCGCGACGGACCGGGCACCTTGACGCCGAAGAGCGAAGCGCCGAGTGCGACCAGGACGATGATCTGGAGCATCTCGGTGGCCAGCACCATCACGATCTTGCCGATGAAGAACGACGCCTTCGGCATGGGAGTACTGGCCAACCGCTTGAGCATCCCGGCATCACGCTCGGCGGCAAGGCCGATCGCGAGGCCCACGAACCCGGTCGACATCAACGACGAGCCGATGATCCCGGCAACGTAGACCTGGCTGATCTTGACGTTCGTGAAATCGATCGTGCCCTTGAAGATGGAGGCGAACAGCAGCAGCATCATCACCGGGAACAGCACGGTGAACCCGAGTGACTGCTTGCTCCGCCACGTGTTCTTCAGTTCCACGACGCCGCGCTTCCACCCCAGCCGGACCGCGCCTGCCCGCGGCGCGGTGGGGTGGACCGTCGTGCTCACGACGACGCCCGTTCGACGTCCGCCGCGTGGTGCGACGCCGCGACCATGGCGAGGTAGACGTCCTCCAGGGACGGACGCATCACCCGCAGCTCCGGCACCTCACCACCGAAGCGGGCCGCGAGCTCGCCGACCGTCTGCGTCGGCCGGTCGGTGAGGACCTCGTGCGGGCCGTCGTCGTCGACCCATCGCACCGCGGCGTCGGCCCCGGAACGTCCGCCGAGCGTGGCCGGGGTGGCCACCTCCATCACCCGGCCACCGACGAGGACGGCGACGCGGTCGGCCAACGCCTCGGCCTCGTCGAGGTAGTGAGTGGTCAGCACGATCGTGGTGCCCTCGTCGCGCAGGCCGCGGATCAGCTCCCAGAACTGACGACGTGCCTCAGGGTCGAAGCCGGTGGTCGGCTCGTCGAGGAACAGCAGCTCCGGTCGACCGACAACGCCGACCGCGACATCGAGCCGGCGCTGTTGGCCGCCCGACAGCGTGCGGGCCCGTGCCGACGCCTTCTCGGTGAGCCCGACCGCGGCGAGCAGTTCGGCGGTGTCTCGTGGCGCCGCGTAGAACGATGCGAAGTGGTCGAGGATCTCGCGCACGCTCAACTCGTCGGTGAAGCCCGACGTCTGCAGGACGGTGCCGACGCGCGCCCGCCAGTCCGCGTCGGCGGAAGCCGGATCCGTGCCGAGGACCTCGACGGTGCCCGTATCACGGGTGCGGAAGCCCTCGAGGATCTCGACCGTGGTCGACTTGCCGGCGCCGTTCGGGCCGAGGATCGCAAAGATCTCGCCGACGTCGACCGTGAGATCGACATCGGCCACCGCGGTGAAGGATCCATAGGTCTTGCGCAGGCCGCGCACGGTGATCGCAGTTGGAGCAGCCATCACGCCCTCGCCACCGGCGAACCCTGATGGAGGACCATCTTCCACAGGCCGTCGGTGCGGACGAAGACGTTCGTCGCGGCGATCGTTCCGCCCACGGATCCGTCGACGAGGTTCTCGTCGAGCGACACCCATGCGACGTCACCATCGGCCACGACGGCTTCGTTGGTGATGATGAACTGATTGCGCCCGGCACCCCCGAAGATGCGCCTCCACGACTCCTCGATCAACGGCCACCCGCGCAGGATCGGCCAACCGGGATGGACGCAGCACGACCGATCGCTGTGCTCCCACACCGCCGCCATCGCGGCGAGGTCGCGCGCCTCGTGAGCGTCATAGAACGCTTGGTTGATCTCGAGCACCTCGGCGCTCATCGAACGTCCCCTCTACGCGGTCGTGGGTTGCCCGTCCGGCCGAACGGGTACCCCAACCATATGTCGAACGATCCCTTCACGGCCCCCGATCCGAACCGGCCAGAGCCGGGCGAGCCGTCGTCGATCCCGATCGTCACGGACGTGCCCGAGCAGCTCCCGCCCGATCACGCGCCCACACCTGCGCCGTCACCAGAGTCGCCCGGCACCGACGGCTGACCTGCCTGCCGAGACATGTCCGATGGGATCGGCCGCCGGCGAGCACCGTAGATTCGCCGCGTGTCACTGGACGTTGGGCGGGTCGAGCGGCTGATCGCCGAGAGCGAGATACGCGACGTCTGCCTCCGCTACTGCCGCGGCATCGACCGCCGGCAGTTCGACCTCGTCCGCTCGTGCTACCACCCGGACGCGCTCGACGAACACGGCGACTTCCTCGGCACGGTCGACGAGTTCATCTCCCACGCCGCGCGTTCGCTGCAGCGGTTCGAATCGACCGTGCACCTCCTCGGCAACATCCTCGTCGAGGTCGGCGATGGCGGTGATCGGGCGCGGAGCGAGACCTATGCGGTCGCCTCACACCGGCTGCCTGCCACGGGCGATCGACCGGCACGCGACCACGTCGTCGGCCTGCGCTACATCGACGACTTCGAGCGGCGCGACGGCACGTGGCGGATCGCCGACCGCGTCTGCGCATTCGAGTGGACGCGGACCGATCCGGTGGCACCCGGCTGGTCGTTCACCGAGGCCTTCCGGCTCGGCCGGACCGACGGCGACGACGTCGTCTTCGCGCCGTCGCTGCGCGTCGAGATCGACCGCCGCAGAAGCCTCGCAACGGCCCTTCACACCCCACCCCAACACGGAGAGATCGCATGACCACCCCCCAGCTGTCGATGCCACTGCTCAACTTCGCCGCTTCCGATCCGGGAAGCTGGCGGTACCTCCTCGACCGGGCCCGTGCCGCAGACGAGGCGGGCATCGACCGGCTGGTCGTGTCCGATCACGTCGTCTACGGCGAGGATCTCGAGGCCTACGCCAAGCCGGAAGTGGGCGGCGTGGCCGGTGGCCGCCAGCCCACGGGTCCGGACGGGCTGTGGCTCGAGCCGCTGACACTGCTGTCCGTCGTGGCCGGGATCACGACGCGCGTCCGGTTGGGCACGAACATCCTCCTCGCCGCGCTCCGGCGCCCGGTCGTGCTGGCCAAGTCCGCCGCGACACTGGACGTGCTGTCCGGCGGTCGGCTCGACATCGGCGTCGGGGTCGGTTGGCAGCGCGAGGAGTACGTCGCAGCAGGCCTGGACTTCGACGGACGCGGACGTCTCCTCGACCACACCCTCGAGGTCTGCCAGGCGCTGTGGCGCAACAGCCGTGCGGAGTACTCCTCCCCGGAGCTGCAGTTCGACGCGATCCACATGATGCCCAAGCCGGTCGATCCCGATGGCGTGCCGATCTGGGTCAGCGGGACCATCAACCAGCGGATGATCACCCGGTTGGCTCGGTTCGGTTCGGGTTGGATCCCGTGGGGCGAGTCTGCGAAGGACCTCTCGACATCGATCGCGCAGATGCGCGAGGGCGTGGCCGCAACGGGACGCGACCCGATGTCGATCGGTGTCGTGGGCAGCCTGACCCTCGTGCGCACCGAGTCCGGCGACGTCGATGTCGCGCGCACGATGGATGCCGTGCCGGCCGCCATCGCCGCAGGCGCCACCGATCTCCGCTTCTCCGTGCCGATGACGGTGGAGCGCGCCGAGGCCACCGATCTGCTCGGCCGCATCGCGACGGCGTTCCACTCGGTCGTCGGCGGCGGGTGATATCGCTCAAGTCCGACCCACGCGGCGACGATCATCTGTCAGCGGCAGAGGGACCTGCCGGCTGCACACAGGGACGTACGAGGTAGCGGGATGGCGACAGCTGGGCGGTTGACGGAGCACGAGGGCCGGGCGCGAGCCGGACGGCACCTGCGCAGGCTGATCGGCAGCGCACCGAACGACCTCTGCTGGGACCAGCACCACCTCCTGCAGGGGCACGTGCACGTCGGCGAGCGTGAACTGGTCGTGATCGCGCCGCGCGATGCCGTGCACGAGCCGATCGTGCTGACGGCCGAGGACTGGGACGAAGCGTGCCACGCTGCCGGCCACCACGGTGCGGCGATCATCCGCGAGCGGGCGATCCGAGCACTCGAACAACTTGACTGATCCTTGTTGAACCTCTGCGCTCTCTGATCCGATGACACCTCGGTGACCAACAACGGTCAGCGGGAGACGGCCACAGGGAGATCGCGAGAGCGTGACCCCTGTTGTGATGGGGTGGATCGCAGATGATCATCGTGGTTGCCGCGATCGTCGGCGTCGACATCATGAGAATGGCAGGCGCCGATCTGCGCCGGCTGGTCGACCTCCCGATCAAGCACCTCTGGATGGTCTGGCTCGCGCTCACGATCCAGGTCGGCGTGCTCTGGCTGCTGGCCGATCACGTCAAGGGCTGGGTCGGCGACGTCGGCCACATGGCCACGTGCGCGTTGGTCGGTGCGTTCGCGTACGTCAACCGCCGAGTACCGGGCATCTTGATCATGTGCGCCGGTGAAGGACTGAACCTCATCGCGACCGCCGCCAACGGCGGCCGGATGCCGGCATCGCCGAGCGCTTGGCGCACCGTCGGAGGGGCGACGACGACGAGCTTCATCGACTCGGGCCCCGTCGCAAACCCACGACTGCCGGTCTTCGGCGACATCTTCGCGGTCCCGAAGGGCTGGCCGCTCGCCGACGTGTTCAGCATCGGCGACGTCATGCTGGTGCTCGGTCTGATGTGGTTGCTGTACCGCGGCTGTCGTCCACCGCTGGAGGAGCGGAGTCGGCCGTACGCCTCGCGGGAGGGAAGCCGGTCGGCTCCGGCACTCGACGCCCGTCGGAACCGCCCATCGGATGTGGCTGCGGCCGTGGCCCACGCGCGCGTCCTCGCCGACAGCGGCGACTACTCGACGCACCGATCGTTGCGCCGCCGCAGCGGCCGTTAGCGCTGCGGCACTACGGGCCGTCGAGCACCACGTGGTCGACCAGGACGTCGGGCGGCTGCTGCCAACCGATCACGTCGCCGGCATCGTCGAAGATCGGACCGAGCACGACCCGTTGCTCGTAGCGCTTCGGCTCGAACGGGAGGTCACGAGGGAGCACCCGGTAGCTCCAGCCACCGACGACGCACGAACCCGACGTGAAGTCGGCGACCGGAACGATGATCGGCTGCGGGGAGCTCGGATCGGTCAACCACTGGCCACTGCTCCTGTCGCAGGATTCGCCGACGCCGACACCGTTGACCTGTTGTCGGGAGAACGCCAGGTCGTCCGCGAAGTTGGCGAACGATGCGTCGACCACTCGGTCGTACGTTCCGCCGGCGTCGGGGCTGGATGCGGACAGCCGGTCCGCCGTGACCAGCCCTCCTGCCGTCAGCGCCAACAGCGCGATGGCCGAGCGCCGCTTCGTCGAGCGTGGGTGGTCGGGCAAGGCGCTCATGATGCGGAACGGAAGTCATTGGGCTGTGGGCTCAGCGAAGGATTCGCGTATCGGGAGTATCCATCGACGCGCGCGGTGCCTCCAACGCACCCGTTCGCGGTGGCGACCACCGTGGCACTTCCCTGGGAGTTGTACACGTCGGCGTTGCCGCACATCACTCCCGACGAGGTGTAGGTGGT
>JAOBWQ010000589.1 GCA_025463425.1 Ilumatobacteraceae bacterium
TCGACGCCGCTGATCGGCGCCGGGGTCGGTCTCTATTCCGTGCTCGGCTACGACAGCAACCGCGACGCCCCGGACTCGCTGCGCGTGCCGCGTCCGCACTGGCTGAGCAAGGCCAAGCTGCTGGCCGCCGTGCCGTGGTTGGATCCGTCCGAGCTCCAGGGTGCGTTCGCATATCACGACACGCTCAACGTGCACCCCGAGCGCTTGCTGCTCGCGTTCTTGAAGTCCGCCGTCGCGTTCGGCGCCACCGCGCTCAACCACATGGAGGCCGTGGGCTTCGTCACCGAACCGACCGATGCTCCGCCTCTCCCGTCGTCGAGCGACGTCACCGTGCGCGGCGTCACGGTGCTCGACCGCCTCACCGGGGAACGACACGATGTTCGGGGCCGCACCGTCGTCAACGCCGGCGGGCCATGGATGGATCTCGTCCTCGCCTCGCTCGGGAAGTCGCTCGGCGTCAAGGTCAACCGATCGAAGGGCATCCATCTGCTGACCCGCCCGATCGGTGGTCGTGGCGTGGTCACCGACATCGTGTTCGCCCGCGCGAAGAGCGGCAAGCACGTCATCATCTCGCCGTGGATGGACCGCTCGTTCATCGGGCCCACCGACACGCCGGAGACTGCGGCGCCCGACGATGTGCGCGTCGATCACACCGACGTCGCGCTCATCCTCGACACCGTCAACTCCACGCTCGCGCCCGGCATCGACAAGCTCACCGAGGCCGACATCGAAGGCACCACGGTCGGCATCCGGCCGCTCATCGTCGACGAGGGCAAGGACAGCTACCACACCAGCCGCCGGCACGAGTTGTACAACCACGGGCCATCGGGCGTGCATCACCTCTGGTCGATCGGCGGCGGCAAGTGGACCACGGGTCGAGCCCTCGGTGAGGAGACCGTGGTCGCACTGCTGGCATCGCCGGCGCTCGACGGTGTCGTCACCCGTCGGTTCGACAGCACGCATGTCGCTGCGGGTGGTGCGTTCGCGTGGGCCGAGGACGCTGAGCCGTTCCTGCGCGAGGCGGTGCGCAGTCGGGCCCGCCTCGGCCTCTCGCCTGCAGTCCGCGAGCACCTCGCGAGGCTGTACGGCACCGAGCACGAACGCCTGCTCGACCTCGTCGAGCGCGAGCCGTCGCTCGGTGCCCGGGTGTCCGACCGCGAGGGCGTTCTCGACATCGCCGCGCAGGTGGTGTTCGCGATCACCGACGAAGGCGCTTGCACGTTGAGCGACATCCTCGACCGGCGCTTGGTCATCGGCACCGTGGGCCAGGTGTCGGCCGCGGAGATCGCTTCCGTCGCGGCGGTCGCTGCACCACTCCTCGGTTGGGACGCTGCAGTCCGCGACGAGCGGGTCGAGGCAGAACTCGCCCGCCGTGCGGCCATCGAAGCCGTCTGGCGGGTGCCGGTCGGCTGACCCGCCGTCGCCCGGGCAGCAGCTGCCGGCCGCGGCGGAGGCCGAGATCGCCGATCGCGAGACACCGATATCCTGGGCGGATGTCCATCGATGTCACCGATGCCACCTTCCAGACCGAGGTTCTCGACCGTTCCGGCACCAACCCCGTGATCGTCGATCTCTGGGCGCCATGGTGCGGTCCGTGCCGCACCATTGGGCCGATCCTCGAACGGGCGACCGATGCGACCGACGGCGACGTCGTGCTCGTCAAGGTCAACGTCGACGAGAACCCGGGCATCTCCAAGGCGTTCCAGGTGCAGTCGATCCCGGCCGTCTACGCACTTCGCAACGGCGAGGTGGTCGACGGTTTCGTCGGCGCCTATCCCGAGCACGTCATCGAGCAGTTCGTGCAATCGCTGCTGCCCACTGCCGAGCAGAACGAGTTGGCGGCGCTCATCGCCGCCGGCGACGAGCCCAGCCTGCGCGCGGCGTTGGAGATCGAGCCCGGCAACGAGGACGCGATCATCGCGCTCGGCGAGCTGCTGGTGGAGGCGGGCAACGGCGAGGAAGCGCTGGCCCTGTTGGCACGCATCCCCGAATCGGAGCGCACGCGCAAGGTCGCGGCCGCCGCGCGCCTCGGCGAGAAGCCGGCCGACGACCACGACGCGACGCTCGTCGCCCTGCTCGACCGGGTCAAGACCGACGACGAAGCACGGCAGCAGTACGTGGACATCCTCGAGCTGATGGGCGCAGAGGACCCGCGCACAGCGTCCTACCGCAAGCAGCTCACGGCGCGCCTGTACTGACCCCGCGTTGCATCGCGTCGAGGAGCGCCACCACCTCGGTGGGACCCGCCACTCGGTGCCGTGCAGCGGTCGGACCCGGCCCGACCTTGATCGAGACGTCGCCGTCGCGGAGTGAACCGAACACCGCCTCGTCGCTGGCGTCGTCGCCGATGAACAGCGCGGTGGTGGGTTCGAGCCTGCTCAGCAGTTGACCAAAGGCGAGCCGTTTGGACGTCGGGCGGACGGCCAGCTCGAGCACCTTGTGGCCGCGGTGCATCGTCACGCCTGGAACGCGTTCGAACGTCCGCTTCAGCGCGCCGAGCGCACGCTCGCCTTCTCGATCGTCGGATTGACGAACGTGGAACGCGACGGCCAGCGGCTTGTGCTCGATCCATGAGCCGGGCAACCCCGACCTGATCGCCTCGAGCGCAGTCGCGGCCGACCGCATCAGGAGGTCCTCGTCCGGCGTGGGGTGGTCGACCTCGGTGCCGATCTCGGCGCCGTGCGATCCGATGAGCAGGGCCCCGCTCGGGATCTCGAAGCGGTGGCGGAGATCGGCCAACGGGCGCCCGGAGACGACAGCCACCACGACTCCGGGAGTGTCGACCAGACGCTCCAGGACGTCGCGCGCCATCGGCGCGAGCCGGGCATCTTCGGGTCGGGCGACGATCGGGGCCAACGTGCCGTCGACATCGACGCCGAGCAACCACGGGCGTGGGTGTCGGCAGCAGTCCACGGCCAGTGCGACAGGGTCCTCGTCGTCACCCGCCATGGACCGCAACGGTGCTGCAGCGCCCACGAGTTCAGCCATGCTCGGCGCCGACCAGGTCCGGGCTTGCGTCGGGCGGTGCGGCGTGACCGAGTGCGTCGAGGAACGACGCTGCCCAGTTGTCGACGGTGTGCGCTGTGACGTACCGGCGCAGCTCGCGCATGCGGTGCCCCGCGGTCGAAGGGCGCATCGCGATCGCCTCACGCATCGCGGCGACGATCGCGTCGGGATCGTGTGGATTGACCAGGACCGCCTGGGTGAGCTCGTCCGCCGCCCCGGCGAACTCACTGAGGATCAGCACGCCGGTGTCGTCCAGCCGTGACGCGACGAACTCCTTGGCGACCAGGTTCATGCCGTCGCGCCGTGGGGTGACGAGCATGATGTCCGCCGCGACGTACAGCGCGACGAGCTCCTCCAAGGCCAAGCTGCGGCGGATGTAGTGCACGACGGGAAAGCCGATCGTGGCATGCGAACCATTGACCTCGCCGACCAGTTGCTCGACGGTGTGGCGCTCTTCGATGTAGCTGTCCACGCCCTCTCGGCCGGGAACTGCGATCTGGATCAACACCACGGGAGCGACGTCGACGTGCTCGTCGGCGGTCTCCGCGAGCAGTGCCCCGAAGCTCTGCAACCGCAGATCGATGCCCTTGGTGTAGTCGAGCCGGTCCACACCGAGGAAGATCGTGCTCGGCTCACCGAGACGGGCACGGATCGTCGCGGCCCGGGCCTTCGTCTCCGGGGCCCTCGCGATCCGAGCGATCTCGTCGACGTCGATGCTGATCGGGAACGTGCCGACCCGCACGAGGCGGCCGTCGCCCAGCGACTCACTGTTGATCCGAACTCCGTGTTCGTGCGGCTGCGCCGCGCGGAGCCGCTTGGCCAGCCCGACGAAGTTGTCGGCACCCACCGATCGCTGGAAACCCAGCACGTCGGCACCGAGGAGGCCGTCGAGGATCTCCTCGCGCCAAGGCATCCGCATGAACAGCTCCTGCGGAGGGAACGGGATGTGCAGGAAGAACCCGATCACGACGTCCGGCCGGAGGTGGCGCAGCATCGCCGGGACGAGCAGCAGGTGGTAGTCGTGCACCCACACGGTTGCCCCGGGTGCCGCTGCTTTCGCCGCGGCCTCCGCGAAACGCCGGTTGACGTCGTGGTAGACGGCCCAACTCTCGGCGTCGAACGTGGACTCTCGGATCGCGTCGTGGAACAACGGCCACAACGCCCCGTTGGACACCCGCTCGTAGTAGTGCAGGAAGTCGCTTGCATCCAGCGGTACCGGCACCATCTCGATCTCGGCGAGCTCGAGATGGGCGGCGCTGACGGGATCGATCGTGTCGACCACAGCCGTCGCGTCACCGCCGGTCTCCACCACGACCGGGCCGGGCTCGATGTCTCCGCTCCATCCGATCCAGGCGCCGCGACGTGTCCTGAGGACGCCGAGCATCGCCCTGACCAGGCCACCCGGGCTGGTGTGCCAGTGTCCGTCGATCCGGTGCACGGGCAACCGGTTGGCGACGACGACGAGTTGGTGCTCTCCCGAGCCTGGGGCATCCGCGGGCATACGGCACCCTCGTTCCCTGGACGGGGCACGATCAGACCCCGAAACGTCAGCACCCTCGCAGCGATTAGCATTCGCGCATGCCGATCGTGAAGCGTGACGGGTACCGCCTGTGGGTCGGTGGCCCGGTGCCCAAGGGCTCCGACGCGATCACCCTGGGCTCGTTGGTGATCGTCCGCAGCGGGCACGAGCACTCGACCCATCTGCTCCGCCACGAGCAGGTCCACGTCCGCCAGTGGCGCCGGTACGGCGCCGTCGGGTTCAGTGTCCGGTATCTGGGTTCATATGCGATCTGGCGAGTGCGTCGCAAGGGGCATCATGGTGCCTACCTGCGGATCCCGATGGAGATCGAAGCCGAGTGGGTCGCACGCAGGTCGCTCGCGACTGCCGTCTCCGAGGTCGATCTCGCCGGCACCGCGCCCCGCCGGTAGCGACCCAGGCCCTTGCGCCGACGACCGCCCGGCGGGTTGGATGAGCCCGAACGCTCGCTAGCGTGAACTCGCCTTCCCCCGGTGAATCTCTTGCCCCCGCGCGAGCGGTGCGGTGCATCCAGCGGGAGGCTCTGTGGAATCTCTGCCCGAACGTCCCCAGCCGTCCCGGCCGATGGCAGAGGTGGTCCGTGCCTGGCTGCACTGGTTCGGCGTCGCCCGGCTGATCGTCACGGCTGCGGCGGTCCTGTCCGTGGGCGCGGGGGCGTACTGGCTGCTCCGATCGCCCACCACGCCGATCGAGAACACCCTGCCGGTGGCGTCGCGGACCGCTGCCAGCACAACCTCCATCGCGCCTGCCAATGGGTCGGTGCCGACGTCGCTGCCGTCCGGCGTCACGCCCGAAGGTGGCACCGGCACGACAGCGCCGGCATCGATCCTGGTGTACGTCGCGGGTGCCGTCGCCAGCCCGGGTGTCGTCGAGTTGCCGGCCACCGCGCGTGTCGAGGACGCGATCGCCGCCGCCGGTGGGCTGGCCGGCAACGCCGATCTGGACTCGGTCAACCTCGCCGCAGTCGTCCGTGACGGCGACCGGATCTGGGTGCCGCGCTCGGGGGAGCCGGTGCCCACGGTCGTCCTCCCCTCGGGTGGCGCCGCTGCCCCAGTCGGCTCCGGTGTCGCGGCGTCGCCGGCTGCGCCGATCGATCTCAACCGCGCCACAGCGGAAGACCTGGACGCGCTGCCCGGCGTCGGGCCGGCGACGGCTGCGGCGATCGTCGCCTACCGCGAGGCAAACGGCCCGTTCGGTTCGGTCGACGGTCTGCTCGACGTGCGTGGCATCGGGCCGGCCAAGCTCGACGCGATCCGAGCGCTGATCACCGTATGAGCGCGAGCAACCGTGCGCTCAGAGCAGCGCACGCCCGACGGAGACCTCGACCACGATCAGCGCCACGACGACGCCCGCCCAGATTCCCGCGGCCAGCCAGAGGTACTCGCGCCAGAAGTCGCGCCAGCTCGCCACCGGGGACCGAGTGGCCCGCAGCGATGCGACGACGCCGACGCCCAGCCACAGCACGGCGCTCACCAGCGCACCGAGCACGATCTTGCTCGACCCGCTGGCCAACGGCACCCCGAACGCCATCAGCGCTGGGCCACCGAGCACTGCTGCTGCGAATCCGGCAACGCCGCGAGTGGTGGTCGTGTTGTGGTGCAGCAGGACGAACGACAGCAGGCCCAACGCCGCTGCGGGAACCAGACCCACGAACGCACCGAACCTACGGATGCGGTACCGGAACGCACGCGGCCCATTCGGGACGACGGGCACTCCACGGATCCCTGCCATCGACATGAGCGCATCGTACCGATCGACGACGGCGCGCTGGTGGCAGACGCTCGGCGACGGCGAGGTCGGCCTCGGCGTCGCGCTCATCGTGCTCGGCGTCTGGCTGCGCCGGCCGTTGCCCGTCGTGGCCGTCGGTTCCGTCCTCGTCCTCGTCGGCGTTCGACGCATCGTGTGCCTCGTCGCCGTCGTCGTGGGCATCGCCGGCTCGGTGCTGTCGATCCACGCGTGGAACGAGGTGCGGCCGGATCAGCTCGGCTCGTACTCCGGCTTCGGCTGCCTCGTCTCTGATCCGGCTCCTGTGGCCGGTGCGACGGTCGTCGTCGTCGAGCTCGATGGCGAGCGGTTCGAGGCATGGCTGCGCGGCTCGGCGGGCCGACGTGTCGCCGGCCACCTCGCCGGTGAGTGCGCCCGGATCACCGGCACTCGGCAAGCGCTGCACGGCTCGGACGCGAAGCGCGCCGCCGCGCGTCACGTCGTGGGTGGGTTGACGCTCGAGTCCGCGGGTGACTGGTCGCCCGGCACCGAGCTGGCCCAGGCCTCGAACCGGGTCCGACGGCTGTTCGCCGATGGCGCCTCCGAGCTCCGCTCACCCGACGACGCGCTGTTCGCGGGTCTCGTCATCGGCGACGATCGCAACGAACCGGCGGCGATGATCGAGCAGTTCCGCGGGTCCGGTCTCTCCCATCTGACCGCCGTGTCCGGTCAGAACGTGGCGTTCATGCTCGCCGCTGCGGGACCGCTGTTGCGCCGGCTGCGCCCGTGGGGCCGGTGGGTGGCGACGCTGGCGGTGATCGGATGGTTCGTGGTGCTCACCCGGTTCGAGCCGTCGGTGCTGCGCGCTGCCGTGATGGCCGGCATCGCCTCGACGGGTGTCGTGCTGGGCCGGGAGAAGCCACCGGCGCGTGTGCTCGCGCTCGCAATCGGCCTGTTGGTGCTCGTCGATCCGTTCCTCGTGTGGAGCGTCGGCTTCTGGCTGTCGGTGTCGGCAACGGCTGGCGTCGTGCTGCTGGCCAGCCGGTTGGCCGAGCGCATCCCGGGCCCGGACTGGCTGACCTTCCCGGCCGGGGTCACGTTGGGGGCGCAAGCCGGGATCGCGCCGATCAGCCTGCTCGTGTTCGGCAGGCTCCCGCTGGTGTCGCTCCCCGCCAACCTGCTCGCAGTGCCGGCCGCCGGCGGGGTCATGCTGTACGGATTGCCGGCCGGTCTCGTGGCCGGAGCCCTCCATCGCAGCCCGCTCCCGGGTCTCGCCGGGGTCGTCCAACTGCCCAGTGCGCTCGGCACGCACTGGGTCGCAGCCGTCGCCGCGCTGGGTGCGCGCCTCGAACCGCCACTGCCGATCGTGGTCATCGGCTGGCTCGGCGTGGTGGTGTTCCTCGCCACACGGATCGGCATGGCCCGACGACGGCGGGTGTGCGAAGGTGTCTGCTGATGGCGCTCCACCTCATCACCGGCGACGACGAGTCCCTCGTGCACGCCGCAGTCACCGATCTCGTCCACCGCCTGGTCGGCGACGGCGATCGCACGCTGATGGTGGATGACTTCGGTGGCGAGGAGTTCGAGGTGCGCGCCGTCGTCGACGCTGCACAGACGATGCCGTTCCTCACGGACAAACGCGTCGTCGTGGCCCGCGATGTCGGCCGGTTCAACGCCGAAGACGTTGCCCCGCTCGTCGCCTACCTCGGTGACCCGTTACCGTCCACCGACCTCGTCCTCGTCGCCGGCGGCGGGCGGCTCGCCAAGTCGCTCACCGACGCTCTGAAGCAGGCGGGTGGCACCACCACGAACACCACGCCGCCGACCTCGAAGAAGGATCGCTCGACGTGGATCGAGGAGCAGGTGATCGCCGCCGGGATGAAGCTCGAGCCCGGGGCGTTGGCCATGCTCGGCGGCTGGATGGGCGAAGCGGCAGGCCGCCTGGCCGGTGTGCTGGACACCCTGGAGAGCACCTACGGTTCGACGCGCAAGTTGTCGGCAGCCGACATCGAGCCCTTCCTCGGCGAATCCGGCTCGGTGCCGCCGTGGGACCTCACCGACGCGATCGATCGTGGCGATACCAAGACCTCACTCGAGCTGCTCGCCAGGATGATGCAGTCGCGGCATCCGCTCGTGGTGATGGCCACCCTCCACAGCCATTACGTGAAGATGATGAAGGTCGACGGCAAGGACGCCAACAGCGAGGCCGAGGTCGCCGCCGTGCTCGGCATCAAGCCCGGGTTCCCGGCGCGCAAGGTGCTGGACCAGTACCGGCGGCTGGGCGGCGGGGGAGTCACCCGGGCGATCTCGCTGCTCGCCAACGCCGATCTCGATCTGCGCGGCCAGCGCGATCTGCCCGAGACCCTGGTCATGGAGGTGCTCGTCGCCCGGCTCAGCCGTTTGGCGCCGGCGATGAGCAGCGCCCGCCGCCGCTGAGTCGTGAGGACCGGCCCGAAAACGGCGAACGACCCGGGATCACGATCCCTGCTGGGATCCGATCACCGGGTCGTTCGTGAGAACGTTCGGTCAGGTCAGCTCAGGCGCTGACGTTGGCCCGCTTCATCAGGCGGCTCTTGCGGCGAGCGGCCTGGTTGGGGTGGATGATGCCCTTGGCAGCAGCCATGTCGAGGCGCTTGACGGCCAGGCGGAGGGCTTCGTCGTTGTCCTCGGAACCGATCGTCTTGACGGCGTTCTTGACGCGGGTGCGCAGCTCGCTCTTCATCGCCTTGTTGCGCTCCGCCGACTTGGCGTTGGTGAGGATGCGCTTCTTCTGACTCTTGATGTTCGCCACGTGCGAATGCTCTTTTCCTG
>JAOBWQ010000592.1 GCA_025463425.1 Ilumatobacteraceae bacterium
GGCCTCACGTGGGCGAGGGGGGACTTGAACCCCCACATCCTTTCGAATACTGGCACCTGAAGCCAGCGCGTCTGCCTATTCCGCCACTCGCCCGAGTGGAAGCCCACACGGTAGCAAGTCCGCCATCGGCACCCAACACGAGATCACGCACCGTCGTCGCGGATGAAGACATCGGCGGTGGCGTTCCCGTCGGTGCCGATGTTCGTGGCCGTCGAGTCGAACGCGACGTACCGACCGTTGGGGGAGATGGCTGCGTTGTGGGATGCCCCGTTGGCCTGGACAGCGCCGGTTCCGACCGATGCGCGGAAGGTCGGCTGGCCACCGGACGCGATGCTGCCGACGAAGATGTCGCGGACCGTGTTGCCATCACCGGCGACGAGGTTCGAGGCGTCCGACGCGAAGGCGATGGTCTGCCCGTCGCGCGAGATCGACGGGGTCAACGAATCGCCGTTCGATGCGTTGCCGTTGCGAGCGTAGGAGACGTAGAGGGTGTCGTTCAGGACGTCGACGTCGATGTCGGCAACGAAGATGTCCGTCTTCGTGTCGAAGTCCAACCCCGGCGCGAGGTTGGTGGCGTCGGATTGGTAGGCGACGAGGTTGCCGTCGCCGGAGATCGATGGACTGCTCGAGTTGCCGTTCGCCTGTCCGTTGTTGTTCGTCTTGCTGACTCGCAGCACCGCGCCGCTCCGGAACCTGAACACATCGGTCGCGGTGTTGGTGTCGTTGGGAACGAGGTTCGCGGCTGCCGAGGTGAAGGCCACCGCCGACCCGTCGAAGGAGAGCGACGGCTGCGACGCGTCCCCCGTGGCGCCGGCATTGACCTGCGTCGTCACCCACTTTCCGCTCGGGACCGTGACCCCGGAGATGTTCATCCGGTAGATGTCGGTGTGTCCCGTCGTGTGACCCAGCCCGAGGTTGGTGGCGGTCGAACGGAACGCCACGACGGTGCCGTCTCCGGAGATCGTCGGCTGCGACGACACACCGTTGCCGTCGGTGGTCGAGCCGACCGCGACGCTGACCTCGAACGTCTTGCCGCCCGCGATGTCGCGCATGAAGATGTCCCCCGCGCCGTCGGTGGCGGGACTGACCAGGTTCGTCGCAAAGGAACGGAACACGACAAACTTTCCGTCGAACGAGATCGCCGGACTGTCCGAGTTCCCGTTGCCGGCAACGCCACCGGTCGAGACGCTGAGCCGTGTCGTCGTTCCGGACTGACGGTCGCGCAGGAACACGTCCGTCTTGCCGTTGCCGTCCGCTCCGGAGAGCAGGTTCGTCGCGTCGGACGCGAAGGCGACGTAGCGGCCATCACCGGACACGGCGGGGGCCGTCGAGTCACCGTTTCCGGGTGGGGCCGTGTTGGCGAGGCTCACCAGCTCGGTCGGTCCAGGGACGGGCACTGTCGTGGTCGAGGTCGGTGTCGTCGTCGTGCCACCTGGCGCGGTGGTGCTCGATCCACCCGGACCCGTGGTGCCCGATCCACCGCCATCGGTTGAGTCGAGCGGGAACCAGCCGAGCACATCGACGATCAGGTCGGTGTTGCCGGACTGGTTGAACAGGCTGACCATCCCGCCGGTGCCGACCTTGACGATGACCATGTTC
This sequence comes from Ilumatobacteraceae bacterium, assembly GCA_025463425.1. Lineage (GTDB taxonomy): Bacteria > Actinomycetota > Acidimicrobiia > Acidimicrobiales > Ilumatobacteraceae > WLMZ01. Next base: position 1,600 of record JAOBWQ010000592.1, read on the forward strand.
GGCACGGTTGCGCCCGGCGTGAGGTTGATGTTCGATGCCGTCGGTCGGCCCGCCCCGGTGGGGAACACGGTGATGTAGGTGCTGGAGGTGGGACCGGCGGCGGTGACGTTCAGCGCAACCGCTCCGACGCCACTGGCCGGCACTCCACCACGGCCCAGCATCGGGACGTCGATCTGCCCAGCGGTGGCGGCAGCGCCGACCCCCTGGTACTGCGCATCGACCGTCGGCTGACCCGAACGCGTGTCGAGCAGGCGGGCGGGGTTGAGACCGGTGTAGGAGGTGCCGGTCGGGAACCAGCCGAGCACGTCGACCGCGAGATCGGTGCTGCCGTTGCTGTTGTAGAGCGTGATCTGTCCGTTGGCGCCGACCGGCACGATGACCATGTTCGGTACGACCTGGCCGGCCACGAAGTTGAGGTTGGACGCCGTCGGTCGTGCGCCGCCGGTGGGAAAGACAGTGACGAAACCGCCCGCGGTTGCCCCGGCGACGGTCACGTTCAGCGCGACCGAACCGACCTTCGTCGACGGCAGTCCGCCGCGCCCGAGCACGGGGAGATCGATCGACGTCCCGCCGGCGACTGGTGTGCCGGTCTCGAACTGATCGTCGATCGTCGGTTGGCCGGGCCGCGTGTCGAGCAGCCGCGCCGGGTTGAGGCCTTTGTAGGACGCGCCGGACGGGAACCATCCGAGCACGTCCACGACCAGGTCGGTGTTCCCACCGCTGTTGTAGAGCTCGATCTGGCCGCCGTCGCCGATCGCGACGATGGCCATGTTCGCCACCACCAGACCGGGCGTGAAGTTGAGGTTCGAAGCAGTGGGCCGATCCTGCGCCGTCGCGTACGCGGTGACGAACCCGGAGGAGGTCGGGGCGGCAACCGTGATGTTCAACGCCACCGAGCCGACGCCCGACACGGGCACGCCTCCGCGGCCGAGCACGGGAACGTCGATCGTCGCGGCCGGGCCGACGGCCCCACCACCCAACGACTGCCCGTCGATGGTCGACTGGCCGGCGCGCGTGTCGAGCAGCCGCGCCGGCGTCAGACCGTGGAAGGTCTGCACGACCGGGTCAGCTGCAGACCCCGTCTGTGCCCAAAGGACCGGCACGACGACCGACGTCGAGACCAACGCCATGACCACCATCCGTCGACGCCACATGTGGACCACTCCTCCATCCCGCCAGGAACTGGGAGAACGGTACCTCACCTGCGAGGACGGCTGGAACAGCACGGTGTGCGTCGGCCGACGTCGGTGCCGGGTGGCGCTGGGCACCGCGCACGGGATCAGCCGGTACGGCCACTACTCTTTCGACTCGACATGGGATTGCAGTCGTTCGAGCACGGTGTAGAGCGTATGGTCGAGGGTGTGTTTTCGCGTTCCGGCAAGAGCAGCATCCGACCGATCGAGCTGGGGCGACGACTCGTGCGCGAGATGGATGATCACCGCTCCGTCGACGTCAAGGGTCGGCGGATCGTGCCCAACCACTTCCAGTTCCACATCAGCCCGCGCGACCACGCCGGCTTCGCCGACATCGAGGCGGCACTGGTCACCGAGCTCGGGGAGGCCGCTCGCGAGCACGCCCGCGAAGAGGGCTACCACTTCATGGGGCCGGTGTCGGTCAGCCTGCTGGTCGACGAGCAAGCGAAGGCCGGGCGGTTCGCGATCGTGTCGGGCATGCGCGAGGTCCAGGGCGGCGGCGGAGTCGGCACCCTGGTGATGCCGTCCGGCGAACGGATGCCCCTCACCGGGCAGGTGTTCACGGTCGGTCGGCTGCCCGAGTCCAGCATCTCGCTCAACGATGCGAACGTGAGCCGACGTCACGCCGAGATCCGTTCGTCGGGCCGCAACATCGTCGTGGCCGACCTCGGCTCGACGAACGGCACGAAGGTCAACGGCACGCGGATCATCGGCGAGCACACCCTGGTGGACGGCGACATCGTCAGCTTCGGCGGCACGCACATCCGCTTCGAGGCCAGCTGACGTCGCGAGAGGCGACCGACCAGGCATGAGTGACTCGCTGCTGAACATCTTCAAGTTCGCGCTGCTGGCGCTGCTGTACCTGTTCTTCGCGCGCGTGCTGTGGGCGGTCTGGAGCGAGGTTCGCGGCCCACGCGCTGCGGCCATGACGCGGGGCGCGGAGGGCGCGGCCCCCGCCGTGAATGCACCGATCATCCAACCCCAGAGCGGTCGCGGCGCGAAGGTCAAGCGCGGCGGGATCGCTCGCTTGATCGTGCTGGAGCCACGGGCCAGCAAGGGCACGGCGATCAGCGTGGCCCACGAGATCACCTTCGGACGCGCACCTGGCTGCACCGTCAGCGTTCCGGACGATACGTTCGTGTCCCAGATCCATGCCCGTGTCTTCAACGACGCCGGCAACGTCATCATCGAGGACATCGGCAGCACCAATGGCACCTACGTGAACGGCACTCGACTGACGGTGCCGACGGCCTTGCAGAAGGGCGACCGCATCCAGATCGGCAGCACCGTGCTGGAGGCCAACTGATGCCCGAGCTGCGCTGGGGTGCCACCACCAATCCGGGTCGCGTCCGCTCCGAGAACGAGGACACGTTCGTCGCCGAGCCGATGGTGTTCGCCGTTGCCGACGGGATGGGCGGCCACCAGGCCGGCGAGGTCGCGAGCGCGCTCGCCGCCAGCATCATCCGCGACCGACTGGCCAACGGCTCGGTCAACGAGGACTACGCAGTCGCGGTCGTCAACGAGGTCAACGCCGCCATCCACGGCGCTGCTCGGGTCGACGCCACCAAGAGCGGGATGGGCACGACGCTGACGGCGCTTGCGGTCCTCAACGCGCAGGGCGACCAGCCCGAGCAGCTGGTGCTGCTGAACGTCGGCGACTCGCGCACCTATCGCTTCCGCCTCGGCCGGCTGCAGCGGGTGACGGTCGATCACAGCTACGTGCAGGAGCTCGTCGCCACCGGGCACATCACGATGGAGGAGGCGCGCACGCATCCGCGCCGCAACATCGTGACGCGTGCCCTGGGCATCGAGCCCAACGTCCGCACCGACATGTGGACCCTGCCGATCGTGCGCGGCGACCGGTTCGTCCTGTGCAGCGACGGCTTGGTCGACGAGGTTCCCGACGAAGAGATCCTCGATCTCGTCGCATCGATCGAGGATCCGCAGACGCTGTCCCAGCAACTGGTCGATCTCGCCAACCGCCACGGCGGCCGCGACAACGTCACCGTGGTCGTGCTCGACGTGCTCGAGGGCGCCGAGCCGCCCGACCCCACCGGCGAGATGCAGGTCGATCCCAGCTGGGCGGCGACGGGTGGGCCGCTCTGGGAGCCGAACACGCTGGCACCACCCACGGCCCCGAGTGGTGACGGCAGTGCGTCGACCGGCACCATGTCGGACGCCGCGACCGGTGCTTCGTTCATCGCCTCACGCGATCCGTCGACGATGCCCACCATGCCCCCACCGGCGGCACCTCTGCCCGGGGCCGCGCCCGAGGTCGCCGACGCGCCGATCCCGGCACCGACGCTGCCCGCCGCGGCGTCGATGCAGGCAGTCAAGGATCCGATGCCGGCGCCACAGCCGGGATCGACCCCGGAGCCGATGCCTGCACCGAAGACGGTCTCGTCCAAGCCACGCCGGCGGCGACTCACCGGTGGGCTGGCGTTGTTCATCGTCGTGCTCGCGGCGATCGTGATCGTCACGGTCACGCTCATCTCCGTGCACGAGCGCAGCGGCTACTACGTCGGCTTCAAGGGCGACACCGTGGTGGTCTACAAGGGCCAGCCGGAGGGCTTCCTCTGGTTCCACCCGACGGTGAACCAGGTGACCGCACTCGATCGCAACTCGCTACCCGCCGCTGCGATCGCGCAGATCGAGCAACACGTCGTGTTCGACACCGTCGACGAAGCCGTCACCAACCTGCAGCTGGTGGCCCCGCCGACCACGACGACCACCGTGGTGGTCACCACCACGAGCGTCGCGGCGACGACCACCGTGCCGACCACCGGTGCCACCGCTACCTCGACCCCTGAGACCACCACGACCGTTCCGTCGGGTCCCTGATGCATCCGCTGTCCCGCCGCAGCACAGAGCTCGGTCTGGTCATCATGGCGGGCATCATCACCACCGGCGCGTACGTGCTGGCGTCGCTCGGCAAGAACTCGACGATCCCGCCGACGATCGTGCCGTTCTTCGTGATCCTGCTCGGGCTGCTGCTCATCGCCCACCTGGCGACCCGGCTGATGGCTCGCGGCGCGGATGCGACGCTGCTTCCACTTGCGGCGATGCTGCACGGGATCGGGTACGTGATGATCACCCGGCTCGACGATCACCTCGCCGGGCTGCAGACGCTGTGGAGCTTCATCGCGATCGCGGCCTACGTCGCCACGCTGCTCATCGTCCAGCGCCCTCCGGATCTGGCGCGCTACAAGTGGACGTTCTTCGTCCTCGGTGCCGGTCTGCTGCTGATCCCGCTCGTGCCCGGCCTCGGCCGCAGTGTGGGTGGCGCACGGATCTGGGTGCGGGTCGGCCCGATCAACTTCCAGCCCGGCGAGTTCGCCAAGATCCTGCTGGCGCTGTTCTTCGCCGGCTACCTGTACGAGCGACGCGAGCTGATCGCCGCGGGCACCTGGCACATCGGCCCACTCCGCTTGCCCGAGCCCCGGCACTTCCTGCCGATCGTGTTCGCGTGGGCCTTCGCCGTCGTCGTGATGGTCGGCCAGAAGGACCTCGGCTCGTCGCTGCTGTTCTTCACGCTCTTCGTCGTGATGCTGTGGGTGGCCACCGAGCGAGCGACGTTCCTGGTGCTCGGCTTCTTGCTGTACGGCGCTGCGGCGTACTTCTCGTTCCGCGTCTTAACCCACGTGCAGGACCGGGTCAACATCTGGATCGATCCGTGGAGCCGGTACTCGGGCAAGGGCTACCAGATCGTGCAGGGCATGTTCGCGATCGGCGACGGCGGCCTCGGCGGTGCCGGCCTCGGGC